>JAYENR010000218.1:0-31272 GCA_034722175.1 Pseudomonadota bacterium
CTGCTGAAAAGCAGGCAGAATTTCTGTTGTGGTTATGCGAAATTGTTGGTGCAGATTCCAATTAAGATTATTGGCCTGCAAAGCCTGATCAATCTGTGGACCAGCCCCCATTACTAAAACAATCTTAATGCCTAAGTTGTGCAATAAGCCGACATCTTGAGTCAGTTGTTTACGGGTCTCTTCAGATTGCAGAATTTCACCGGGCAAATGAATAACAAACGTTTTTCCACGGTGCTGTTCAATATAACGAGATGATTGTCTTAAGCTGGTAATGAATTCAAGTTCTGATTGCTGCATGCAAGTAAACGCCAATAAGGGTAAAAGTTCAGTTTTTATGCTTTGTTTAAGGCTTGAAAAGTTAGATCTAGAGATCGGCAACTATTTTTAATGGCAAACATTCAGAATTTTTGTATAAAAAAACAAGCTGTTTTTAGCCTTAAAAGCCATAGATATGCGAAAATAAAGCAAAATAATTTTTACAAGTATAACAGCCAAGCAATGATTGTTGAATCATTGCGGCGTCTTAAGGAGTTTTTAATGCCACAGTATCGTTCAAGAACTAGTACCCACGGTCGTAACATGGCAGGAGCACGTGCTTTATGGCGTGCAACCGGAATGGAATCACAAGATTTTGGTAAGCCAATCATTGCGGTAGCAAACTCATTTACACAATTTGTTCCTGGTCATGTGCACTTAAAAGACATGGGACAGTTAGTTGCAAAAGTCATTGAAGAAAATGGTGGTGTAGCTAAAGAATTTAATACGATTGCTGTGGATGATGGGATTGCAATGGGGCATGACGGAATGTTGTACTCACTGCCATCTCGTGACTTGATTGCGGATTCGGTTGAGTACATGTGTAATGCACACTGTGCAGATGCGCTAGTTTGTATCTCTAATTGCGACAAAATCACCCCAGGAATGATGATGGCTGCTATGCGCCTAAATATTCCAACCATCTTTGTAACGGGTGGGCCTATGGAATCCGGTAAAACGGTTCTAGGTGGTGTCAATATTAAGTTAGATTTAGTTGATGCCATGGTGATGGCAGCGGATGATACTTGCTCGGATTCGGATGTTGAAGACGTAGAAATTTCAGCTTGTCCAACCTGTGGTTCTTGCTCTGGGATGTTTACTGCTAACTCAATGAACTGTTTAGCCGAAGCGCTAGGAATGGCTCTGCCTGGTAACGGGACGACTTTGGCAACCCATGCTGATCGCAAACACCTGTTTGAAGAAGCGGGGCGCAGAATTGTAGAAATTACCAAACAGTATTATGAACAGGATGATGCTTCTGTACTACCACGTTCGATTGCGACATATGAAGCCTTTGAAAATGCAATGGCATTAGATGTTGCGATGGGTGGTTCAACTAATACGGTATTACACTTGTTGGCGATTGCTCGTGAAGCAGAGGTGAAGTTTACAATGTCGGATATGGATCATATCTCACGTAAAGTACCCTGTTTAGTTAAGGTCGCTCCAAACTCTAAAGAGTACCATATGGAAGATGTCCACCGTGCAGGTGGAATTATGAGAATTCTGGGTGAATTAGAGCGTGGGGGATTAATTAATACTGATGTCTCAACTGTACACGCCTCTACAATGGGGGCAGCGCTTGATCTATGGGATATTAGTCGTAACGAAGATGAAGCGGTTCATACCTTCTTTAGAGCGGCACCTGGTAATGTCCGTACCACTCAGGCATTCAGCCAAAGCAAACGTTGGAAAACCGTTGATATTGATCCAGTTGCTGGTTGTGTCCGTGATATAGAACATGCTTATACTCAAGAGGGTGGTTTAGCGGTACTATACGGTAACATCGCTTTAGATGGTTGTATTGTTAAGACTGCTGGCGTAGATGAATCAATCTTTAAATTTAGTGGTCCAGCAAAAATCTTTGAAAGTCAGGATGCCGCAGTTGCGGGTATTTTGAATGATGAGGTTGTTGCGGGCGATGTGGTTATTATCCGTTATGAAGGGCCAAAAGGTGGGCCGGGCATGCAAGAGATGTTGTACCCAACCAGTTACCTAAAATCGAAAGGTTTAGGTAAAGATTGTGCCTTGTTAACGGATGGACGTTTTTCTGGTGGGACTTCAGGTCTATCTATTGGGCATGCTTCTCCTGAAGCGGCCGAAGGCGGAAACATTGGTTTGGTTGAAGCGGGGGATATCGTTAAAATCGATATTCCTAATCGTACCATCAATGTTCAGTTAACTGATGAGGAGTTGGCGGAAAGACGTCAAACAATGGTGTCAAAAGGGCGTGATGCTTGGAAGCCTGTTGAAGACCGTCCACGTAAGGTAAGTGCAGCATTGCGTGCTTACGCAGCAATGACAACAAGTGCAGCATTTGGTGCGGTACGAAATGTTGATCAAATCGAACATAAATAGTAGGGGTGTATAAAATGTTTTCTGATCGTTTAACTCAAGAGCAGCGTGAAGTTGTGTTCGATTTGGCTGCACATATTGCAGCGGCGGATAATGATATCTCTGATGAGGAGGTTCAGTATCTTAAAGATTTCAGTTCCGCTTATGGTATTGAATATAATTTAGATAAGTGTGATATCAGTATTGACGACTTGATTATGAAACTGAATACGACAGAGTCTCGTATTATTGTTTTACAGGAGATTATTAAGATCTCTTATAAAGATGGACACTTTGGAAAAGAAGAGCAGGATAAGGTCTTTATGATTGCTCAGAAGATGGGGTTGAATGATCCAGAGTTATTGATGCGTATTGAAAGGTGGGTAAGAGCTGGCTTTGATTGGATTTATGAAGGTGAGCAAATGCTTGACCAAGATTAAATACTTTCTTGTAGTTTTCTTTATGAAACCGGCAGCTGCCGGTTTTTTTATGCCGACAAAAAAGTGCAGGATATGAGACGACTGGTTTATTACGGGTATAAAAAAACCCAGACTAAGCTGGGTTCCTATTAGGTTGTGGCAATTTTATTTGCGGTAACCTGGGCCGTTAATCTCTAGACCATTAGACATATATGCCTGGAAGAATTCTAGGTTACGGTACTCTTTACTTTGCGCTTTAAACGGTTTAGCACGCATGTTCTTGTGACATCCACCATAACGACGGTGTAATGTACCCAAGTTCTGCCATTTAGCACGGAATACTGGGAAGTGCGTTGTGTGACCTAAGTTTGGAGACAGTAAGTCTGCACGTGCATAACGTCCAGCATTGTAGGTGTGACATTCCGCACATGAAAGACTGAATTGACCCGTTGGGTTAACATAGATGTCACGCCCTTCGTTAAAGGCTTTTTTGGCACCTTCAGATTCAATCTTAACGTTGACCTTTTCACCACGTGAGTTATAAGCAAGATAAGCACTTACTTGAGCAAGCGTACCTTTTTTCCACTTGTATGGCTTGAGACCAGCGTCTGTACGACATTTGTTGATCGAACCTTCTAAGGTTACGACTTCTTGCGAAGCTTCGTCAAAATACGGGTATTTTGGACGAATCTTGCTAACGTCAGATCCGAAACACTTCTCAAAAACCGCTTGGTCTTTGTTCCATGCTGCTTCACCAGCGTCAATAGAATCTAGATAAGGAGGAAATTCTTCAGCTGCTTCCCACTGGGCTTTTGCATCTGCAGAATAAATGTAACCACCATCCTTGTACTCGTTAAAATCAATTTTTGGACTTTTTGCTTTGAAAAAATCAACCATTTGTTGGCGATCAGTTTCTGGGTCCACAGTTGTTGCCATTGATGAAGTGGCAGCTACTGAAACACCTAATGTTAAGGCGATTAGTAGTGTCTTTTTCATTCCAATCCTCCGTCCGAGAGCTCTGTTATTTCTTTTATATTATTATTGTATGGGTTGTACCCATTGCCTTAGCAATGGGTACAGATGTCGCACTTAAATTATTTTAATTTAAGAGATGCTTCACCAGCTGCACCAGTGTTGTCAGTTAAAGATAGTTTAACTTCATCACCAGAGTTAGCATTTACTTTAATAGCCATGTATGGGTTTGCAGAAACCGCACCAGACCATTGTGAGTCTACAGCTGCAGCACCGTTTACAGTTACAGTAACTGTGTCGATGAACTTAGCAGGGAATGGTTTACCAGTTTTTTTGTTCATACGAACACCTGATTCCATAGGGTGCTTGATTAGCGCTTTAACTTCTGCAACGCCGCCTTTTGATTTTCCACGCATTCTGATTTTGATAGCCATGTTATTTCCTTTTAATAATTATTCAGTGTGAGTTGTTATAAACGTAAGTTTAAACAGTGGGATTAACCACCACAACCACCGATAGTTACTTTAACTTCTTGTTCAGCTTTGAATAGTTTTCCACCAGCTTTAACAACGGCAATAACATTCATTGTTTCACCCATTTTGATACGAGTAGAAGCGTAACCAATTGCAGAACCAGCAAATGCATAAGTACAAACTAATGGAATTGGGTTTTTGCTTGCTAGGATAGCAATTGATTCAACACCAGACATTGCAGTAGCGTCAACAGTAACAGGTGTTACCGCACCGTTTTCAGCGATAGCTGGAGCTTTAAGCTTGATGTCACCAGATGCAGCAGTTGCAGATGAACCAAATACACCGTTTAGTGCGTCATCAGTGCTCTTAGCGCTGAATGCAGCTTTGTTCCACTCAGCTAATACTGTGCTAGGTGTTAGAAGACCAGCGTTTACAGCTACAGCTGCCGCGCCAGTTGCTAGGGTACCTTTAAGGAAAGATCTACGTTTCATAAGGTTTTAAACTCCCGGTTAAGGTTTATATAAAATTAAAATTACAGTGTATACATATAATCAACAATTTTGCTGATCTCTGCATCTGTAAGAATTCCATGCTGTCCAAATGGAGGCATCATGCTGTTTGGAACAGTCTGAGTTTCAGGCGTGCCCCAAATTTTGTCAACTAACTTTTGTCTATCTGGGTAGCGCATTTTCATTGCAATCAATGCCGGACCAATGTTCCCAGGCATTGCACCGTCACCAGCCATATGGCAAGCTAGACAGTTACCTTTAGAACGACTGAAAGCGAGTTTTTTACCTTCTTCTACTGAAGAGGCACCGTTAGCTGCAGCATTTGCTGTAACAGGCGATACCAACACAGCGGATGAGATCGCTAAAGCCGTTAACAATTTCTTCATGTTTACCATTATTCTCCTCCTAAAGAGTCATTCATTTTCCCATTTTATATATAGTTTGGGATTTTTGTACTGAACAAGTTTTGCTCTTGATGCCTAAGCTTACTGTCTAAAAATTTAAACGCAAGTTTTTTGGGGTGAATTCGTAACAGTATTATTTAATCGTGGGTTAAAAAAATTTATGGCTAGATTTCGATTTTATTCTTTCGCATCTTCTTTCAATAACTTGGAGAGTTTTTCTTCCATATGTTCTATTCTAATTTTGATTGGGGAGTTTTTCTCACCAATGCTTGTTTTGGCCTTTTGTATGTGAATTGCTGCACGCTTAATATTACCAATTTCATATTGTGCAAGCGCTAAATTAAGATATGAATAAGCCGTATTATTTTGATTTTTGTAGAGCTTACTCAGGAGTGTGTAGATTGAGTGTTTATACTCTAACCTTTGAATGCTTTCTTCTAAAAGAGCAATAGCTGCTTTGTCTCTGTTTTCTGATACGAGTAGCAGGGCATACCTTATAACTATGCTTTCATTGGTCGGAAACAGCTCTACTGAAAAGGCATGCGATTTTTTCGTGTTCGATGTGTCTTTTGTATTGTTCTCTTTTGTTAGTCGCTCTAATAGAAGTGCATGGTAGAGAAATTGTTGGGGATTATTTTTGACCAGGCCTGATAAGCATGACCCCATATTCAGAGGTTCTTTTTGATCGCTGACCTGTTTTAGGCTTTCTCGATAACAAGTGACAGCTTCAACATTGTTGATAGGGTTTGTACTCGCTTTAGGGGTATAGAGTTTATTTACTCTTTCTTGTATCAGTTGTAGAGAGGTATTGTCTTGAAAGTTTTTATTCACGGCCAAAGACAAGGCTCTTTCTTGCGCTTTCGCGAGTCGATTCTCTGTTAATGGGTGTGTTCGTAGGATTTCTGGTGCACTTAATCCATAATGTTGATAGGCACTTGCAAGCTTTTCAAAAAAATCAGGCATGGCGTGCGGGTTGTAGCCACTTTTGTGTAGGTAGCTGATCCCGGCATGATCGGCTTCATATTCATGCAGTCTCGAATATTTAAGCTGTTGTTGGATCTGTAGAGCATTAGCACTGAGTAGCGCAGCCATGCCAGCGTTAGTATCCTGTGTGCCTATCAATATGGCTGCAATCATGGATGCTATTTGAGGCAAGGTGGATTCTGATTGTAAAATGAGTCTTCTATATAGGTGGTCTTGAGTGACGTGAGCAATCTCATGTGCAATGACAGAGGCCAGTTCATCTTCCGTTGTCACGGATTGAATAAGTCCAGTATGAATCCCGATTACGCCATTAGGGCCGGCAAAGGCGTTGATGTCCGGATTATTGATGACATAAAATCGGAATGACTTTGTATTATCAGTATGTTGCGCGATTTTATGACCTAGGCTACGGATATATTGATTAATTTCTGGATCTTGAACAACATCATATTGAGTGTGTAAGTGGTTAGTGAATTCTCGACCTAGCTCTTTTTGCAATTCAAGGGAGTAATCATTGAAGTTATTAACCGTATTTGCTTGAACTGCGCCTACCGTTAAACATGCGTGAATAAGAAACACACTGTTCAAAAGTATGTGCTTAGTGAGAAAACTTCTTTTTATTATGCTAATGGTCATTGGGTTTTTAAGTGTTTTTGAGTATCATGCTGAGTAGCTTTCCACAAAGTCGTGGGCCTAATTTACACTTGTGTAGTTGTAATTCGATAAAATTTGTCAAGTAGTCAGTCTTTTGATATTTCTTATAGATCTAAAACAGTTCTAGGTTTTTAGATTAGTACTCGATAGTCATTTAAGTTTAACCTAACTATACAATATTATATTTATTATCTATTTATTCGTTTTTAAATTAAGAGAGAGCAGATGTCTTACAAGCCTTTAACTAAAGCCATTTTACCTGTAGCTGGACTAGGAACTCGTTTTTTACCCGCTACTAAAGCGATTCCTAAAGAGATGTTGACAGTGGTTGATAAACCTTTAATTCAATACATCGTGCATGAAGCTGCAGAAGCAGGGATTACTGATATTATTTTAGTCACTCACTCAAGTAAGGGAGCGATTGAGAATCACTTTGACAAACATTATGAACTTGAAAATGAGTTAATGGTTCGTGGTAAGCAGGATCGTATGGTTCCTCTTAATGAAATCACTCCTGAAGGTGTGCGTTTGGTCAGTGTTCGTCAGCCAGAAGCGTTAGGTTTAGGGCATGCTATTTTATGTGCAGCTCCTATTATTGCAGAAGATGAGCCGTTTGCCGTATTGTTACCTGATGTATTGATGCATCATCCTGAAAAGGGTTGTTTGGCTCAGATGGCTGAAACCTATAAAAAAGTACATACCAGTGTTGTGGCTTTAGAGGAAGTGCCGGAAGATCAGGTTGAAAAATACGGAATTGCCGATGTAAAAGGGCCTGACTTAAGAATTACAGAATTAGTTGAAAAACCAGCTATTGAAGAAGCGCCTTCAAATTTATCAGTGGTGGGTCGTTATATCTTTACACCTCGAGTGATGGAATTATTGAAGCATACCCAGCCAGGTGCTGGTGGTGAAATCCAGTTAACCGATGCGATGGATGAGTTGCTTAAAGAAGAGGTCATGTTTGGTTTTGAGTTTAAGGATGGGAAGAGCTATGACTGTGGTGACAAGCTTGGGTATTTGCAGGCCAATGTTGAATACGCTTTACGTGATGCAAAATTGGGTGAAGGTTTTAAAGAGTATTTAGATCAGCTGCAAACATCTAAAGTTTAAAGGTCGTTATTCAAGTTTAAAGGATTGGTTATGGGCGTTGAGACATCTACTGCGTGGAAAGCTTTGTTGGATCATAGTGAGAGCGGGGCTGCTAAAAAGCATTTAATGACTTTGTTTGAAGACGATACCAGAGCAAGGCGTTTTTCTGTGGAGCTTGAAGAGATGTTTTTGGATTACTCCAAAAACAGGATTACGGATGAAACCTTATCTTTGTTGATGGACTTGGCGGAGCAGCAAGAGTTATCTTGTTGGATTGAAAGACTGCTCTCAGGTGAGCAGGTTAATGATACTGAAATGCGTCCTGCGATGCACAGTGCGTTACGAGCTGGTGGGGAGAGTGTTTCAGGTGAGGCGGCTAGTGTTCAGCCACAAATTGAGTCTGAATTTAATAAAATGGCTGTTTTAGTCGGTAAAATTCGTTCAGGTCATTGGCGCGGCTTTAGTGGAAAGCCGATTACCGATGTGGTCAATATTGGTGTGGGTGGATCTGATTTAGGTCCTTTAATGATGACCAATGCCTTGCAGACTATCAAATCCCCAATCTCACTTCATTTTGTCTCTTCAATCGATGGTACTCAGACCTCTAACTTGCTTAAAAGTCTTAATCAAGAAACAACGCTATTTGTGTTGGCCTCTAAGTCTTTTACCACTATCGATACCTTATCGAATGCGGAAACGGCTAAGGATTGGTTGTCTGAAATGATTTCTGAACAAGATACATTACTTTCTCAACATTTTATCGGTGTTTCAACTAAACCAGAGATGATGACGGAGTGGGGTATTCCAGCTGACAATCAACTTAAGTTTTGGGATTGGGTTGGTGGACGCTATTCAATGTGGTCAACAATCGGGTTGCCGATTGCTTTACAGATAGGAATGTCTGGTTTTAAAGAGATGCTTGCCGGTGCATCAGTCATGGATCAACATTTTGGTTCTGCTCCGCTGGAACAAAATCTTCCAGTGCTTATGGGGCTGATTGATGTTTGGAATATTAACTTTTTAGATATTCAAGCGAAAGCAATATTGCCTTATGACGCAAGGTTAAAGTACCTGCCTTCTTATTTTGAACAGTTAGTAATGGAAAGTAATGGTAAGTCTGTGAATCGTGATGGTGAACGGGTTAACTATAAAACCTGTCCAATCTTGTGGGGGGAAGTTGGTCCAAATGCACAGCATGCTTTTTACCAGCTTTTACATCAAGGAACACAGTCAGTTATGTGTGATTTTATTGCACCTGTCGAACGTGATGATTTTGATGTAGATGGGCATTCAGAAAAAGATGAAAGTTTACGTTATCAGCACGAACTGGCATTAGCCAACTGTTTTGCACAGTCTAGAGTGTTGATGTTGGGTGATGCGGCTATCCCTGAAGGAATCAAAGAGCAATTTAATTCACCGTTTAAACACTATCCGGGAAATCAGCCTTCGAATACGATCTTGTTGAAGAGTATTTCTGCAAAAACAATGGGGATGTTAGTTGCTTTGTATGAGCATAAAACTTTTGTAGAGTCAGTTATTTGGGAAATCAACCCTTTTGATCAGTGGGGGGTTGAGCTTGGTAAGCTAATAGCCAAAGAAACACATTCAGCGATAAAAGATACAGAAAAGGCAAAGGAGTTTGATTCTTCTACTCAGAGCCTAATTGAGAGGGTTATATAGATGAAAGTCTCCGTTTTTGGTTGTGAGTTAAGTGGTTTGGTTACAGCTGGTGCTTTGGCTCAAACAGGTAATAAAGTGGTAGCTATGCCAATTGGTACTGCAAAAGTTGAAGAGCTTCGTCGTGCTGAATTACCAAGGGATGAGCCTGGACTGGATCAACTGATTAAAAATCAGTTAGATGAAGGTAACTTGAGTTTTGAAGAAGATTGGAAGCATGGTATAGAGAGTGGAGAAATACTGATTTTAAGTATGCCTTCATGGCGCTTAGATCGTGCCGAGGAGGTGATTGAATGTATTGGTGAATATGCACAAGATGATGTCCTGGTGGTTAATCAGAGTTCATTTCCAATTGGAACAGCTGATCGGTTTGAAGCTAAATTGAAATTAGCCTTTGCGGAAAGAGGGTTGGTTGCTAAAGCGTCAGTGGTGGCAATGCCTGAGTTTATCAGTGAAGGCTCTGCGTTGAATGACTTCACTCGTCCAGATAGGGTTGTATTGGGAAGTAATGATGAAACGTGCATTAACCGTATTAAGGATCTAATGCGTCCATTTAACCGCGTTACCGACCAAGTGAAAATCATGAGTACACGTGCGGCTGAATATACCAAGTATGCAGTGAATGCGTTATTGGCTACTCGTATCAGCTTGGTCAATGAATTGGCTAACAACGCTGAGCACTTTGATATTGATATGGAAGATGTACGTCAAGGATTAGGATCAGATAATCGTATTGGCTTTAGTTATCTTTATCCTGGTTGTGGATTCGGTGGGCCAAGTTTTGCATCTGATGTTAAAAATTTAGTTGCTACTCTTGAAAGTAAAGGCTATGACGCGGATCTGTTAAAGACTGTATTGAGCAATAATGAAACACAGAAAGAGGTGTTATTTCGTAAAGCATGGCGTTTTTTCAATACAGATTTAAAAGACAAAACCATTGCGGTTTGGGGGCTTTCTTTTAAGCCGAATACCTCAACGGTTGAAAATGCACCGAGTTTAAAAACAATAGAAGCATTAGTTGCTCAGGGGGCAAGGGTTAAAGTGTTTGATCCGAAAGCGATGCCTGATTTTGCCGTGCAATGGAAAGGTGGAACCGGGGTTGAGCTGGTTGAAGGCATGTATGAAGCGCTTGAAGATGCCGATGCGTTGTTTGTTATGACGGAGTGGAAGATGTTCTGGAATCCGGATTATCAACTAATGAGAAGTAAAATGAACGCCCCAGTTATTTTTGATGGTCGTAATATTTATGATCAAGATGTGGTGATGGAGTTTGGTTTCAGATACTTTGGTGTGGGTCGTGGAGAAAAAATCTAATATTTTTTAAATGTGTCCTTGATATTGTCTAACTCAGATTATTGTTCAGTCGACTTAGATATGTTGTTAGAATGTAGCCAATATTTTTAATTTAAAAGACTGTGTTTTATGAAACCTTTTGATCGCGGCATTTATTTATTGCCAAACCTGATGACAACCATCGCTTTATTTGCAGGTTTTTATGCAGTTATTGCAGGAATGCAGGGGCAATTTGAGGCTGGAGCAATTGCGATTTTTGTTGCTATGGTCTTTGACGGTTTGGATGGTCGTGTTGCACGCATGACAAATTCGAGTAGTGCATTTGGTGCTGAGTACGATAGCCTAGCTGATATGGTTTCATTTGGTTTGGCTCCTGCTTTATTATTGTATCAATGGGCGTTACAAGACTTTGATAAGCTGGGGTGGGTGGTTGCATTTATCTATACTGCTGCTGCTGCACTTAGGTTGGCTCGTTTTAATACTCAAGTTGGTGTCGCTGATAAACGCTACTTTCAAGGTTTACCAAGTCCTGCCGCTGCGGCATTGTTAGCAGGCCTGGTATGGATGGTTGAAACGAACGATGTTAATACAGGCGCAGAATCGATTGTAGCCTTAGTTTTAACGTTATTTTCCGGTATTATGATGGTCAGTAATGTTCGTTTTAGCTCTTTTAAAGAGTTGAATTTAAAAGACAAGGTTCCTTTTGTTACACTTCTAATTGTGGTTTTAGTTCTGGTTATTATTACCATTAAACCAGCCCTGTTCTTGTTTTTGATATTTATACTTTATGCCTTTTCTGGCCCTGTCATGACCTTATTAGGGTTAAGAAAAACCCGAGATCTACGTAAACAACATAAAAGTAAAAACACCGAAGAGTCTGTAGAACAAGCAGTCGATACGGTTAATCAAGAATCGTCTAAGGATTAGCATGAAAGACCATCTAGTTATATTTGATACCACATTGCGTGATGGAGAGCAAAGTCCTGGTGCTTCCATGACCAAGGAAGAGAAGATTCGTATTGCCAAGCAACTTGAAAAGTTGCAGGTAGATGTCATTGAGGCGGGTTTTCCTGCTGCCAGTGACGGAGACTTTGAATCTGTATATGCGGTAGCGTCAGTAATTAAGGACAGTACGATTTGTGGTTTAGCCCGAGCCGTTGAGAATGATATCGTTCGAGCAGGTGAAGCGATTAAGCCAGCAAACTCTGGGCGTATCCATACTTTTATTGCTACTTCTCCCATTCATATGGAAAAAAAGCTACGTATGACACCTGATCAGGTGGTTGAACGAGCAGTCTGGGCAGTTAAAAAGGCTAGGAATTATACAGATAATGTTGAGTTTTCACCTGAAGATGCTGGGCGCTCAGAAATAGATTTTTTGTGCAGAGTCATTGAAGCGGCAATTGATGCCGGGGCGACTACGATTAATATCCCGGACACCGTTGGTTATAACGTTCCACACCAGTTTGGTAACTTATTTAAAGAGTTAATTGAGCGCATCCCTAACTCTGATAAAGCGATCTTTTCAGCACACTGTCATAATGATTTAGGTTTGGCGGCGGCGAACTCTTTAGCTGCTGTTCGAAACGGGGCACGCCAAGTGGAGTGTACCATTAATGGTTTGGGTGAGAGAGCGGGTAATACTGCGTTAGAAGAAGTGGTGATGGCGGTTAAAACTCGCCAGGACATCTTTGATGTGGATACGCGTATCAATACTCAAGAAATTGTACCAGCTTCACGTTTGGTTTCGGGTATTACAGGATTTGCTGTTCAGCCTAATAAAGCCATTGTTGGTGCAAATGCATTCTCTCATGAGTCTGGAATTCATCAGGATGGGGTGCTTAAGCACCGTGAAACCTATGAGATTATGCGTGCAGAAGATGTGGGCTGGACAACAAATAAAATGGTGCTGGGTAAGCACTCTGGTCGTAATGCCTTTAGAACTCGTTTGGAAGAACTTGGAATTAGTTTCGAAACCGAGCAGGACTTAAATGATGCATTTACCCGCTTTAAGGAGTTGGCTGATCGTAAGCACGAAATTTATGATGAAGATCTGCAATCTTTGGTTACGGATAATGCGATTCAGCGTTTAGAAAATGAGACTTATCGTTTAGTGTCATTAAAATCCATTTCAGAAACGGGTGAGAAACCACACGCGGAAGTGACGCTATGGATTGATGGTGAAGAGCGATCCTCTATGGCGGATGGTAGCGGTTTGGTTGATGCAACCTTTAAAGCAATCGAAAACTTAGTTGGCTCTGGTTCAACCTTGGAGTTGTACTCCGTGAGTAATGTTACTAATGGGACGGATTCGATGGGTGAAACGTCGGTTCGTTTAGAATTAGCTGGACGTATCGTTAATGGTCAAGGTTCGGATACCGATATTGTGACTGCGTCTGCAAAAGCCTATATCAATGCCTTAAATAAACTACAGGTTAAGGATGATAAAGCACATCCTCAAGCACACGTTTAAATATCAAAAATGACCGATATTAAATTCTCAACAGGCCTGTTCGAACAGTTAGGGGGAAATCTCTATGTGACCAGGCCTGCTTACTTTGAAAAAAATGTTTTTTCCAAAACCGCTAAACCTATAGAAGAGGGCTTAAAGCCACAGTCTTCTGAAGCTGTTGACGTATTAAGCAATCAAGCTACTTATGAAGCTGCTGATACAGGGCAATCGAATCCTCTTGATAATGAGCAAACTTCGGAGTTAAGTGTCGTTAAGAACCAACAAACATCCGTCGTCTTTATTGGTTCTGGTCTTAATTCTATTTGGGAGGATGAGTCAAAACTTGAGTGGCAGTTGTTGCAAAATATTTGCCAAGCGTTTGACTGGTCCGAAGATGAACTTAGTTTTTTTGATACTGATTCATTAATCTCTGAAGATGCGATTTTCACGACGATGGAAGAGGTGATTGATCAGGGTGTTGAGTGGGTTTTGTCGATGGATTCGGAACACTCAATTACTGAACAGCTTTCTGAAGGTGTGCAGGTAATTGAAGTTCCAGATCTAGAGCAGATGCTCTCCGATCCTTACGCCAAACAGTCCTTTTACCAGTCGGTTTCTCAGTTGTTATCTTCCTCTTAACGACTCTGTTTATGTCTAATCATTTGTTTAGTTTTTTACGTCCAATGGAGGAGAGTGATCTTTCTTGGGTGTTAAGTGTTGAAGATCGAGTTTATAGCTTTCCGTGGTCTCTAAAAGGGTTTGAGAATAGTTTGGACCAAGGGTTAAATTATATTTTATGTTCTGAGCAAGGCCAGTCTTTAGGGTATGTTTGTATTTTAACGGTGTTGGATGAAGCGCATCTTTTAAATTTTTGTGTGTCCCCAGATTATCATAGGCAAGGAGTTGGAAAAGCAGCTTTGGTTAAGTTAAAGGAGAAGCTCAAAGAGAGTGGTTTTTCAATTGTGTTTTTAGAGGTTAGAGAATCTAATATAGCGGCTCAAGCACTGTATGCTCAGAATAGTTTTTCAAGAGATGGGCTAAGGAAAGATTATTACCGAGGTTTGGCGTGGAGTGAGGATCTGTTATGTCAGGAGGAGGTCAAAGAGGATGCAGTGCTTATGTCCTGCACCCTTTAAAAAGAGCGAAGAAAAGGTATTAAGTTCTTAACTCTTCTGGAACGGTTTTAGCAATGGTTTGTGCCATCTCTTTATACAGTTTTGGATTGGCTAACATGATATTTCCGCTCTTCAAGTAGTTGGTTCCACCATTAAAGTCAGTCACTAAAGCCCCGGCTTCTTGTGCAATTAATGCGCCTGCTGCTATATCCCAAGGCTTTAAGTTAAATTCCCAGAAGCCGTCAATTCGACCACAAGCGACATAAGCTAAATCTAGTGCTGCTGAACCTGCACGACGAATTCCTGCTGTAGATTGCATAAAGCTTTTTAAACTGCTCATGTAGCTATCGATGTAGGTGAAGTCATGATAGGGAAAGCCAGTTCCAAGTAATGAATTTTCAAGCGTCTTTTGCTCGGTCGCTCGGATTCGGTAGTTATTTAGTTTTGCACCGTCACCACGACTTGCTGAAAACATCTCATCTCTAACGGGATCAAAAACACAGCCATGCATTAATTTACCTTTTTCTTTGACAGCGATTGAGACTGAAAACTGTGGGAACTTATGCAGGAAGTTTGTAGTGCCATCTAATGGATCAATAATCCATTCAAAGTCAGATGTTATTGAACCGCTGTGTCCACTCTCTTCTGCAATAATTTTATGATCAGGGTAATATTTTTGAATCGTCTGAATGATAATTTGTTCAGCTTCTTTGTCTACTTCACTGACATAGTCACTCTTACCCTTATGCTCAATATTTAAACGCTCAATATTCTCAAGGTGTTGCATAATTTGATTTCCAGCGCTGCGAGCAGCAATGGTAGCGACATTTAGTATAGGGTGCATGGCATATTCCTGTTATTGGTGTAGACAAAGAGATAAGTTGATTATATAACCAATAAATTAATCAACAAACCGCTAAAATAGAGCGGAATAGAATTATAACGGAAAACGAGAATGATTGAAGATTATGCTTTGCATGAAGGTCTATCTAAAATTCGCATTGTATTGATAGAAACCTCCCACCCCGGCAATATTGGTAGTGTTGCTCGTGCAATGAAAAATATGGGATTAAGTAATTTAGTTTTAGTAAACCCTAAAGAGTTTCCGAGTTTGGTTGCTTCTCAAAGGGCTTCCAGTGCGGGGGATGTCTTAGATTCGGCTCGTGTGGTGGAGACATTAGATGAAGCAGTCGCGGGTGCCAAAGTCGTGGTTGGAGCGAGTGCTCGATTACGTAAAGTCTCTTGGCCGCAATTAAATGTTAGGGAGACTGCAGAATTAGCATTATCGACTACGGCAGAAGGTGAGGTTGCACTTATCTTTGGGCGTGAGGACTCAGGGTTGAGTAATGCTGAGTTGGATAAGTGTCATTATTTAGCGCATATTCCAACTAATCCTGTTTACAGCTCTTTAAATTTGGGCCAGGCTGTTCAGGTTTTTGCATATGAATGTTTGATGGCGACTGAAATTAAATCGGTACACAGTAAAGGTTACAATCATGATCTAGCGACTGCTGACCAGTTAGAAGGTTTTTATGACCATTTATATCAAGCCTTGCAAGATATTGAGTTTTTAGATCCAGCAAAAAATGCCCGTTTTATGCGTCGAATGCGTCGTTTGTTTAACCGTACCCAGTTAGATGTGAAAGAGGTTGATATTTTGCGCGGCATCTTGACCGCTGCACAACGACAAGCCAATAAAGAACGCTAAAGAGAGGTTAGGGTGTTTAAACGATTAAAGTCCGATATTAATTGCGTATTCGAACGTGACCCAGCGGCACGTAATACCTTTGAGGTGTTGACCACTTATCCTGGGTTACATGCCATTATTTGGTATCGCTTAGCACATTGGTTTTGGAATAAGAATTTAAAGTGGGTTTCAAGGTTTATCTCAACTCTAGCCCGTTGGCTGACCGGGATTGAAATTCATCCAGCTTGTAAAATTGGTGAGCGTTTCTTTATCGATCATGGTATGGGGGTGGTCATCGGAGAAACAGCCGAAATTGGTGATGATTGCACGCTTTATCATGGTGTGACGTTGGGTGGAACCACTTGGCAAAAAGGTAAGCGTCATCCTACGTTGGGTAATCGAGTAGTGGTGGGGGCAGGTGCCAAGGTGTTAGGCCCGATTGAAATCAGTGATGATGCTCGTATAGGTTCAAATGCAGTTGTGATCAAGCCCGTTCCTGAAGGGCGAACTGTTGTTGGAATTCCTGGGCGAGTGGTTGAGCAGAAAGAGCCTGAAAAGGATAAACGTCGCGCTAAAATGGCTGAAAAAATTGGTTTTGATGCTTATGGGGTCAAGCAAGATGCTGCAGATCCAGTAGAAAAAGCGATTTATAGTTTATTAGACCATATCCAAGCGCAGGATGAAAAGTTAGAGACTCTGGCTAGCGAATTGAAAAAAATGGGTGGTTCATCTATTGATATGCACCTACCAAGATTAGATGATGCAGTGTTGGAGCCGGGTGATCCTGAGCAGGCTGCTCACTTAAAGGCTAAGTAATTATGAGTGATTGTTAATAATATGTATAAGTAGATAAACTACGTTTATATAAATACTTGAGTTGTTTACTTGGTTATTGTATACTTCGTATAATTTATTTTTACTAGGAATATGACAATGAAGTTAACTTCTAAAGGCCGTTATGCCGTTACTGCGATGATTGATATCGCTTTAAATCAGAATAAGGGGCCGATTACCCTATCATTAATTTCTGAGCGTCAAGGTATTTCGTTGTCATATTTGGAGCAGCTGTTTGCTAAGTTGAAGCGAGCAGACTTAGTGTCTAGCGCGCGCGGTCCAGGTGGTGGGTATCGTTTAAGCCGTCCAGCAGATGAAGTCTCTGTTAGCCAAATTATCCATGCGGTTGATGAATTAATTGATGCTCGCAAGTGTGTTGGTAAAGCGAATTGTCACGGTGGTGATCAATGTCTCTCTCATGAGCTATGGACTGACTTAAGTGATTTAATTGACACTTTTTTGAAAAGTATTACACTTCAAACATTAATCGATAAAAACCATGCTAATCTGAAAGAAATTTCTTTCGGTTAGAGTATAAGGAGAAACTCAATGGCGGTAACTTTAACGGAATCAGCAGCAAATCGTGTCCAAACAATGATTGCCAAACGAGGTTCTGGTATTGGCTTGAGAGTGTCAACGAAAGTAAGCGGTTGTGCCGGTTTTTCTTATGTGGTTGATTACGCGGATGAAGTGACAGATCAAGATGAGGTGTTTGAAAGCTTCGGTACTCAGGTTGTTGTGGATAAAGAGAGTTTAAGTAATATTGATGGTATGGAGATTGATTACGTTAAAGAGAGTCTTTTGAATGAAGGGTTTGATTTCAAAAACCCAAAGGTAAAAGAAAGTTGTGGTTGTGGGGAATCCTTTACTGTGTAGCTCTCTTTTATCCTTATATTTATTTGATTAAACTACAGAATCATTACAAATAACCCCGGCTTCGTTCCGGGGTTTTGTTTTTCTGCAGTCACCCAGAATAATTGATAGAATATGGCAACTGTTTTTTTAAGGAAATCTGATATGGAACGTACATTTTCAATTATTAAGCCGGATGCGGTTGAAAGAAACTTGATTGGTGCTATTACACAGCGTTTGGAAGAGAATGGACTGCGTGTTGTCGCATCGAAAATGAAGCGTTTAACTCAAGCAGAAGCCGAGGGCTTTTATGCAGAGCATAAAGGTCGTGAGTTTTATGAGCCTTTAGTGGCCTATATGACGTCAGCACCCGTTGTGGTTCAAATATTAGAGGGTGAGAATGCGATCCTTAAGAACCGTGAAGTAATGGGCGCAACCGACCCTTCAAAAGCGGCTCCTGGAACAATTCGAGCAGATTTTGCTCGCTCTGTTCGTGAAAACTCTGCTCACGGTTCAGATTCCCCAGAAAGTGCAGCCCGAGAGATGAGTTACTTTTTCAGTCAAACTGAAATTTGTGACAGAAACTAAATTACAAGATTTTAAAGAGTAACCAAAAGTGAGTATGGACGTCATCGAAAAAGTAGATTTGTTAGGCATGGATAGACTAGCAATGGAAAGCTATTTCTCTGAAATTGGAGAGAAACCATTTCGTGCGTCTCAGGTTATGAAGTGGATTCATCAGCATGGCGTGAGTGAATTTGATGAAATGACTAATCTTAGTAAAGCTTTGCGTGAGAAGTTAAAAAAGGTTGCTCAAGTTCGTACTCCTAAAATCGTTGCAGAACAGTTTTCCGAAGATGGAACCATTAAGTGGCTGCTGGAAGTGGATAACCATAACAGTGTTGAAGCGGTCTATATTCCAGAAAAAAACCGTGGCACCTTGTGTATTTCTTCACAGGTAGGTTGTGCACTTGAGTGTACGTTTTGTTCAACTGGTCAGCAAGGTTTTAACCGTAACCTAGAAAATTGGGAAATCATTGCCCAGATGTGGGTGGCGAATAAAGCATTGGGTTGTAAACCTAAAGAGGAACGCCGGATTAGTAATGTCGTCTTTATGGGGATGGGTGAACCGTTATTAAACGTGACTCATGTATTTCCCGTGGCTCGTATTTTAATGGACGATTACGCTTACGGGCTTTCTAAACGTCGTGTCACCATTAGTACTTCTGGTGTGGTGCCAGCGATTGATAAAATTAAAGAAGAGTTAGATGTCAGTTTAGCCATCTCTTTGCATGCACCTAACAATGCATTAAGAGATGTTTTGGTACCGATTAATATTAAATATCCGTTAGAAGAGTTAATCCCTTCTTTGTACCGATTTGTTGAAGGTGGTCATAGTAAGAAACATGTGACCATTGAATACGTGATGCTGAATCAAGTCAATGATAGTGTAGAACATGCAGAACAGCTTGTGGCGTTGCTAGGCGACTTACCTTGTAAAATTAACTTGATTCCGTTTAATCCGTTTCCAAATACGGAGTACACACGTTCATCTAATAATGCGATTCATCGTTTTAAAGACAAGTTAGCTGAAGCTGGATTGAATTGCACTATCCGAAAAACACGTGGTGAAGATATTGATGCTGCATGTGGTCAGTTGGCTGGTAAGGTAAAAGATCGTACTAAACGAACTGTACACCGTGTGCAATTCGATCAAGCGAAATCACTGTAAATTGAGAGCAGAGATGAGTGAATTAGAGTCTGAACCAAATCAAATGCCTTTAAATCAAAAGCTTGTTCAGGCACGAGAAGAGAAAGGTTTGACTCAGAACGAAGTCTCAGAAGCTTTAAATTTAAGATTGTCGCAATTACAAAAGCTAGAACAATCAGACTTGGAGTTACAGAGTGTGACCGCCTTTGAACGTGGTTATCTTCGTAATTACGCTCAATTTTTAAATGTTGATATGAGTGATTACGAATCTGAGTTTCCAGAGAGTGGTATGGTTGGAAGTGACTTGAAATCGATGAGTCGTTTTCAGTATCCAGCTCCAAAACCTCTAATGAAAGGGCTGTTTGGAAAGTTTATTTTATTGTGCGTGATTTTGGCTATTGTTGCTGCATTAGCTCAGACGTTTCTTTAACAAAATAACCAGTTACATAATTTAATTACCACAGAGTTTTGCAGGTAGATATGCGAAGCTTTTAAAAGATAAAGAGTTTAAAAAGACCTATGGCAAAACAGATTTCAGCCATCCGTGGCATGAATGACCTTTACGGTGCAGATGTTGAAGCATTTGATTATTTATTGGAAACAGCTCAGAACACACTGAGACAGTATGGTTACCAGTCTATTCGTTTACCGATTGTGGAAAAAACAGAGTTGTTCGCTCGTTCAATTGGTGAAGTTACAGATATTGTCGAAAAAGAGATGTACACCTTTGCAGATCGTAACGATGAAAGTTTAACATTACGCCCGGAGGGAACGGCTGGTTGTGTACGTGCCATGATTCAAAATGGTTTGACACATAATCAGATTCAAAAGGTTTTTTATAATGGACCCATGTTCCGTTATGAGCGTCCTCAAAGAGGACGTTACCGCCAATTTAACCAGTTTGGCGTTGAAGTCTTTGGTTTAAATAGCGCTGATATAGACGCGGAACTAATTACTTTATCTGCACGTATGTGGGAGAAGCTAGGTTTAGATAACCTTGAGTTACAGATTAACTCTTTAGGTAGCCAAGAAGCTCGCACAGCCTATCGAGAAGTGTTGGTGGCCTATTTTGAACAGCATAAAGAGCAGTTAGATGAAGACAGTATTCGTCGTTTAGAATCTAACCCGTTACGTATTTTAGATACTAAGAATCCAGATATGAAATCTGTGGTGGAAGGTGCCCCGAAATTAATAGATCATCTTGACGATGAATCCGTTGAGCATTTTGAAACCCTTAAATCTCATTTAGATGATTTAGGTATTGAGTATGTTGTCAATCCAAATTTGGTACGTGGATTAGATTATTACAACCGTACTGTATTTGAATGGATCACCACTGAGTTAGGTGCGCAGGGAACAGTTTGTGCCGGTGGGCGTTATGATGGCTTGGTTGAACAGATTGGTGGCAAGGCCACGCCGGCAGTTGGTTTTGCGATGGGTATGGAGCGTTTGATGGCACTACTGATGGATAAACAGTTAGTGCCAGCACACGCTTCACCAGATATCTATATGGTTTTAGTGGGTAATAATGTACAGAGACCAGGCCTGGTCATTTCTGAAAAGATTCGTGATGATTTGACCGTAAACGTTCAAATGAACTGTGGCGGCGGAAGCTTTAAGAGCCAGTTTAAAAAAGCCGACAAATCTGGGGCAGATTACGCCATAGTCATCGGTGAGCAAGAAGTTGAAGAGCAAGTAGTTGCAGTGAAGCCTTTGCGTGTTGAGGGTGAACAACAAACGGTTAAGTGGGATGAGTTAACCGACTATCTTCGTTCAATCATGTAATAAACAACAGTATTTAAAGATTAGTGAGTAGGAATTCATCGTTATGAGTCGTTATGAAACAGAAGAAGAACAAGTAGAAGCAATCAAGTCTTGGTGGAAAAAGAACGGAACCTCGTTATTAACTGCGATATTAATTTTTGTGGTGGCCTTTTCAGGTTGGCGTTATTGGAACAATTACAATCAAGTACAAGCAACTAATGCCTCTTCAATCTTTGAAGTGATGCAGTTAAATATGCAACAAGGTACTTTTGGTGAGGTTTCTCGTGAAGCTTTAAAGTTAATGCAAGAACAGCCTGAGAGTCCATATGCTGCTGCTGCTGCGATGCTGATGGCAAAGTACAGTTTTTCTAAAGGTGAGTTTGCTGAGGCACAGCAGCATTTAGAGTGGGTAAATGAGCACGCAGAAGATGAAACATTAAAGCGTACTGCAATGATGCGTTTGGCTCGTGTATTAGCGGATCAAAAACAGTTTGAAGAAGCTAAGTCAGTCATGGATAAAGTGAATGCCCAAGCGCTGCTACCTGCTGAAAAGAGTCATTATGACTATATCTCTGGTTTGATGGCGTTGGCGCAAAATGAAGTAACGTCTGCATCTGCTGCATTTAAAGCTGTAGTTGAAAATACTGGTGCTTCAAAAACTTTGCAAGGTTTGGCGCAGATTCAATTAGACGATTTACCAAAATAATTCAGCGATAACGGAATAGGAAGAATCAGTGAACGTATTACGCACTGCGATATTAACGACAATTGTAATGGGGTTGACAGCTTGTTCGTCTCCTAAGGTTGTTCGTGTACCGGCTCAACTAGAAACGCTAAACTCGCCTGTTAAGATTGTACATAACTGGCAAGTTACTTTGAACGCAATGCCTGTGTTTGATGGGGAAGGGTTAAGTATTGATCAAAATGATCAATCAGTCTTTACTGCGGATCAACAAGGAATGGTTTCAGCTTTCAAAAAGCAAAATCAAAGTCGTTGGACAGATCAAGTGATTTGGCAAGCTAAGTTATCTGAAAAGGTGATTTCAGGACCTGTTTTAAATGATGATCGCTTAATTATTGGAACCTCGAAAGGTAAGGTTGTTGCTATAAGTGCAATTAAAGGTGATGTACTTTGGCAAACTCAGGTTTCGAGCGAAGTGTTGAGTAAAGCAGAAATTGCCGAAGGTAAAATTTTTACCCGTACTGTTGATGGTCGTTTATATGCATTAAGCTTAAAGACAGGTAAGGTTATTTGGGTGAATGAACGCCAGATGCCTAATTTGTCTTTAAGAGGGGCGAGCCCAGTTATTTATAATGAAGGTGTGCTATATGTCGGTTGGGAAAGTGGCAAAATTGAAGCGATTAAAGCAGATTCAGGTAAAAGTCTATGGGAGAGCAATATTGCGGTTCCAAGAGGTAGAACAGATTTAGAGAGATTGGTTGATATTCAAGCTTCTTTGGTTATTCAAAACGATCGTCTGGTTGCTTTAGGTTATCACGGTAAGTTGGTGGCAATGAGTTTAGAGAGTGGTCATCTATTTTATGCTGAAGATCTATCTGGCTTCCGCGACTTTGTTGTTGATGATCAAGCAATTTATGCCGTGGATGAAGATGATTTGATTCACGCATATGATGTGTCTAATGGAACTAAGTTATGGACACAACAAGGTTTAAAATATCGCTCATTAGGTGATTTAAAAACACATCAAGATAGTTTGTTAGCAATAGATGGTTTAGGCTATATGCACTGGTTGAATAAGCTACAAGGTACTATCGAAGCAAGAGTCAAACACAGTAATGATTACGGTGATGGGAATCACGTATTACAAGCCATGGTGGATGGCGATGTCATCTACCTATTGGATCAACAGGGTGCAATTAATAGTTATCGTGTCGAGCAATCTCATTTAGCTGAGTTTGAAGCTCAGTTAAAGGTGGCCAAACAGGATAAAGAGTAAACAATGAGTAAACCAGTAATCGCCTTAGTAGGGCGCCCAAATGTCGGTAAATCGACTTTATTTAACCGTTTAACACGTACCCGTGATGCAATCGTTGCCGATTATCCAGGGTTAACACGTGACCGTCAATATGGAACAGGCCGTCTAGGGCATTCTGAGTATATTGTGGTGGATACTGGTGGATTAAGCGGCGAGGCAGATGGTATTGATCCATTAATGGCCGGCCAGGTACAGAATGCATTAGAAGAAGCGGATGCCGTTCTGTTTTTAGTTGATGGTCGTCAGGGCATTACCCACGGTGATGAAGTGATTGCCAACTATGTGCGTCAGTTTGACAAGATTGTACAGTTGGTGGTGAACAAGACAGAAGGTTATGATCACGATGTGGCCAAGTCTGATTTCTTCCATCTTGGTTTAGGCGAGCCGTTACCGATCTCTTCAGCACATGGTGATAATGTCACTCAGTGTATTAATTCTGTTTTAGATCGAATTCCGACAAAATTTGATGAAGATGAGTTGGAGCTAGATGATCATCCTGGTATCCGTGTTGCGGTTATTGGCCGCCCAAATGTTGGTAAATCCACATTGATAAACCGTATGATTGGTGAAGATCGTGTTGTTGCATTTGATATGCCGGGTACGACTCGTGACAGTATCTATGTCCCGTTTGAACGGGATGGTCAAGAATATACTTTGATTGATACCGCTGGGGTGCGTCGCCGTAAAAATATCTCTGAAAAAATTGAAAAGTTTAGTATTGTTAAAGCCATTGAAGCGATGGGGGATTCCCACGTTGTCATCCTGGTGATTGATGGTTCAGAGGGTTTAACTGATCAAGATCTAACTTTGCTTGGTTTGGCTATAGATTCTGGACGTGGCTTGGTTTTAGCTATTAACAAGTGGGATAATTTGTCTGCGGATCAGCGTAAAAAAGTAAAGCATGAACTGAGTTTCCGTTTACAGTTTGCAGAATACGCATCACAACATTTGATTTCAGCCTTGCACGGTACTGGTGTCGGTGATCTGTTTCAGACCGTTAAACAGGTTTACCAAGCATCTATGAAACGTGTATCCACTTCTGATCTTAACCGTGTGCTTGAGCAAGCTGTGTTGGAGCATCAACCACCATTGATTAGTGGTCGTCGTGTTAAATTACGTTATGCTCATTTAGGTGGCTTAAATCCACCAAGAGTGATTGTGCATGGGACTCAGGTGGATCGGTTACCTGCGGCCTATACTAAATATTTAATGAATGTTTTCCGAAAAGCCTTTAAGTGGGTGGGTACACCTGTATCAATTGACTATAAAGTGACGGCTAACCCATTTGAAGGTCGTAAAAATAACTTGTCCGAACGCCTGCGTCGTAAAGACAGTGATGGCGATCGATTTAAGAAAAAGAAAAAGAAAGTACAAAAAAGAAGAACTTAATTGAACTTCACCCTTTAAGGGTTACTTCACAGTTTGGACTGTAACTAACGATTATAATTTACAGTTCTTCTAAAATATCTTGAGATCTTAGCAAGGTTCTCTTTACCTTTGCTAAGGCTCTATCTTGATTTAACACAGAGTTTTGACAGTATTATGAGTCTAAATCCGGTAAAACGTATTCGCGAAATCCCTTATAACTATACCTCTTTTTCAGATCGTGAAATTGTTCTGAGATTTTTGGGAGAGTCTGGTTGGAAAACGATTGAGTCTTTAAGGGATTCAAGGGGAACAGGACGTTCTGCCAAAATGTTGTTTGAAGTATTGGGTGATATGTGGGTAGTGACACGTAACCCTTATATTCAAGATGACTTAATCGAAAATCCGAAACGTCGTGATGCGTTGATCGGTGCTTTGAACCACCGTTTGAAACAAGTTGAAAAACGTTTAAACGGTAATGAAATAGCAGCATGTCTATTAGAAAGCATTCGTGAATCCGTTCAAGTCTTTAGCGACTGGTTTCCGCAGCAGATTGAATTACGCTCAAAAGTTCGTCGTAAATTTTCAAAATTAACCCGTAACGATAATCTTGACTTTGGTGGTTTAGCACGTGTTTCTCATGCTACCGATGCGACTGACTGGCGTGTAGAACTGCCGTTAGCGGTCATCTCTCCTGATACCGAAGCCGAAGTGGCTTATATTGTTAAAGCTTGCATTGAATTAGGTTTAACCATGATTCCTCGTGGTGGAGGAACGGGTTATACGGGTGGTGCAATTCCTTTGCATCCAGACTCCATCGTAATCAATACTGAAAAACTGGAATACCTTAGTCTAGTTGAGCAGGTTGAGTTACCGGGAATTGGTAAGGTGCCAACGATTCAAACGGGGGCGGGAGTTGTCACCCGCCGAGTCTCTGACCAAGCTGAAGCTTTTGGTTATGTGTTTGCAGTCGATCCAACTTCGCAAGATGCTTCATGTATCGGTGGGAATATCTCCATGAATGCGGGGGGTAAAAAAGCCGTTTTATGGGGGACGACCTTAGATAATCTGGCCTCTTGGAAAATGGTGATGCCGGATGCGACCTGGTTAGAGGTTAAGCGCATTAATCATAATCTTGGGAAGTTGCACGACCAGAAAACAGTGACCTTTGAGTTACAAAAATTTAAAACCGATGGTCAAACTGCGATTGGCGAACCGACGCTTCTTGCAATGCCGGGATCGTCTTTCCGTAAGGTCGGCTTAGGAAAAGATGTAACGGATAAGTTCCTAAGCGGTTTACCCGGTGTGCAAAAAGAGGGGTGTGACGGTATTATCACTTCTGCTCGTTTTGTGGTCCATCGTATGCCGAGTCATACACGTACCGTGTGTTTGGAGTTCTTTGGAACCGATTTAAGTTTGGCTGTGCCAGCGATTGTTGAAATCACCGAATACATTGAGAAAAAGAAACAAGAGGGTATTCTGCTAGCGGGTCTTGAGCACTTGGATGATCGCTATATTAAGGCGGTGAAATACAGTACTAAAGCCAACCGTAAAGAATTACCAAAAATGATTTTGTTGGCAGATGTCTGCGGTGAGAACGGCTTTGAGGTGGCGCAAACTTGTAATGAGATTGTAGCTCTTGCCAATAAACGTGATGCTGAAGGCTTTATTGCAGTTAGTGAAGAGGCGCGTAAACGTTTTTGGTTGGACCGTTCTCGTACGGCGGCGATCTCAGCCCACACCAACGCCTTCAAAATTAATGAAGATGTGGTGATTCCGTTAGAACGTTTAAACGAATATAACATCGAAATTGAACGTATTAATATCGAGATGTCTATTAAGAACAAGCTTGATATTATTCAGGCTCTGTCTGATTACTATGCTGGTCCTATCCCTGAGTTTGATCAGGAAGATGACTTTGAAGATGCACAAGGTGCCTCTAACTATTTTAAAGATAAGGTCGAGAGTACACGTGCCCATTTAGATGAGGTGAAGGCACGTTGGAGTGGTGTGTTAACCCAGTTGGATTCGCCAGCGATTGAATTATTGCATCTCTTTCCTGAAGAGACTCAAGCCACTATACAGCAAGGGGACACGATTCTAAATCTGTTGTTGCGTCGTGAGTTTGTGATCTCTTTTAGAACAGAAGTCTTGGAATTTTTAAAAGAGACCTATATGGGGTCTGACTTTGAGCCGCTGTTGAATAAGGTGAATGAGATTCATGGCGGTATTCGCAATGCACGTCTCTTTGTCGCGTTACACATGCATGCGGGGGATGGTAACATTCACACCAATATCCCAGTTCACTCCAGCAATTACGAGATGATTCATCAGGCCGAAATTCTAGTCGATCGAATTATGGAAATTGCACACCGTTTAGACGGGGTTATCTCGGGTGAGCATGGTATTGGTCTGACGAAATTCCAATTCCTAGAGCAAGACAAGATTGATTCGTTTGTAAAGTATAAAAATGAAGTCGATCCAGAAGGGCACTTTAATAAAGGCAAATTAATGCCAGGTTCTGGTTTACAACGTGCCTACACTCCATCATTAAGTTTGGTTCAGCAAGAAGCTCTGATTCTAGAAGCGAGTGAGTTAGATGAGTTAAATAATGATATTAAAGACTGTTTGCGTTGTGGTAAATGTAAACCGGTCTGTCAGACCCATATTCCTCGTGCGAATCTACTGTATTCGCCACGTAACAAGATTTTAGCGACAGGGCAGGTCATTGAAGCCTTCTTATACGAAGAGCAGACTCGACGTGGTATCTCACTGAACCACTTTGATGCAATGAATGATGTCGCTGATCACTGTACAACGTGTCATAAGTGTGAGACTCCTTGTCCGGTTGATATTGATTTTGGTGATGTCTCCATCCGTATGCGTACCATTTTGACCAATATGGGGCAGAAACGTACTAGTTTAATGGTAAAGGCGGCGATCTATTTCTTAAATACTAAGAGCCCGTTTACCATTGGTCTACTGCGTAAGACTATGATCGGTTGGGGCTCAACGGCTATGACCTTGGGTAATAAGTTTGCGAAGTGGACAGGCCTGTTGGGTCGTAAAAATGCACTACCGTTGAGTACCAGTGCGCCAGCTCCAGTGCAGCAACAAGTAATTAACTTTGTACGTAAGCCATTAAATACAGGGCCAAACCAAAGTAGTTACCGTAAGGTATTAGGGCTTGAGGATGGAATCCATGTCCCCATTGTTCGAGACCCTGCTAAGACCACAGAAGACTCTGAAGCGGTGTTCTATTTCCCAGGTTGTGGTTCAGAACGTCTGTTTAGTGATATCGGATTAGCAACGATTTCATCACTGTATGATGCAGGTGTGCAAACGATTTTGCCACCGGGTTATCTATGTTGTGGTTACCCTCAAGCTGCGGCTGGTTTGGCCGCTAAGAGTTCACAAATCACCACTGAAAACCGTGCGTTGTTCCATCGTGTTGCCAATACCTTGAACTACTTGGACATTACTACGGTGATTGTGTCATGTGGTACTTGTTACGATCAGTTGACCAAATATGAATTCCAACGCATCTTTCCAGGGTGTCGTTTAATGGATATTCATGAGTTCTTAACTGAAAAGGGCATGGGTCTGGAAAATGCCAGTGGCAAACAGTACCTGTACCATGCGCCGTGTCATGATCCTATGAAAGAGATGGATGGGACCGAGGTTGCCAAAGATCTGTTAAAAGCCGAAGTTGAGTTCAGTGATCGTTGTTGTAGTGAGGCAGGGACCTTAGCCACCGCACGACCGGATATTGCTAATCAACTGCGTTTCCGTAAAGAGGAGGAGTTGAAGAAAGGCTTGGTCTCTTTAACAGGTAAAGATAAGGTGACTGATGGCAGTGTTAAAGTGCTGACTTCATGCCCTGCTTGCCAACAAGGTTTGAACCGTTATGAGGACAGTACCGGTATGGAAACTGATTACATTGTGGTCGAGTTAATGAAGAACCGTTATGGTGACAAGTGGAATCGTGAGTTTGCGAAGAAGCTTGAAGCAGGAGGAGTTGAGAAAGTGCTACTTTAATCTTTGTCTGACGCTTTAACCAATAAAAAAGGCACTCTATTTTGAGTGCCTTTTTGGTTTCTAAAAAACTGAACAGGCCTGTTCAGTTTTCAAAACTTATTTAGCTGATTGAGCAGCGTAGTATGCAGCTAGATCTTTAATTTCTTGATCACTTAGACCTTTAGCAAAGGCGGCCATCGTTGCATCCTGGCGGAAACCATCACGGAAGTCTTTTAGTGCTTTTTCTAAGTAGTTTGCATGTTGACCCGCTAACTTTGGAAAGTTAGGAACCATGCTGTTACCATCTGCACCGTGACAACCTACACAGGTTTTAGACTTTGCTGGGGCTTCGACTGCTTGAGCAGAAGCTGAAAAGAACAGGCCTGCACTAAGTGTTGCAACAAGTAATTTTTTCATTGTTTTGTTTCCATTATTATTTCAATTATCGGACTCATTTAAAGCTATAAGGGCTTTTAGGTCAAGTCCACATTAAGAATAGGCTAGAAAAGGCAAAAAAAAACCGCCTAAGGTTACCCTCTAGGCGGTCTCTTTTACAGGTAACTATGTAATTACATAGCAGCCGTGTAAGCAGCGATGTTCGCGATGTCTGAGTCAGAAAGACCTGCAGCCATTGGAGCCATCATAGAAGTCATAGGACCAACTTGCTCACCTGCTTTATAAGCGTTAAGCTTAGCAGCAACGTCAGCAGCTGATTGACCAGCTAGCTTAGGACCAACACCACCTTCACCAGCAGCACCGTGACAACCTACACATGTAGCGTAAGCAGCTTGACCAGCTGTTGCGTCACCAGCTGTTGCAGCTGAACCAAAAGAAATTAAACCAGCAGTTGCTAAAGCAATCATTGTGTTTTTCATAATGTACTCTCCTAAAGCACTAAAAAAAAAGTTCGGGAATTTCCCTGGTGCCTATTACAAGCGAAATGGGGGTTTGAGTCAAGATAGAAACCTTGAGTAATGCTTAAAAAATAGCATTATTCTCAATAAAATCCTAAGTTCTAGTCAGAATCTTTGATAGAGTTATGTCAAATAAGTAAAACAGTTTAATTGGCGGTTTTTTTGTGCGCTGATTGGGTGTGTTAAAAATGATTAAAAGTGGAGTATGCTCTTGTTTAGATTATGGATTATTGTGGTTGTGATGACGGCAATCAGTTGGTTGGTTTTGAAAGTGGTTAGCAGGCCTAAACATATTGGTTTGGTGTTTTTGTTTTGGGTAGTCGCAATTTGGGGGAGTACTTTATTGCTGTATGGCATCTCTGTTTGGTTCACCACTCAGCCCTACGAACCTTAAAGATATATCAAAGTGTTACAGCTCTATTAGGCATAAAAGATTGCCATCATAGGTCGTGAATATTGAACAGGTTTATGATTGATTAGCTGCACTCTCCTTAAACTCTTCACGTAGGCGCTGAAAGCTTTGAAAGCGAGAGTAGGCGATTTCACCTTGTTCAACGGCCTCTTTAATTGCACAGTGCGGTTCAATGGTGTGAGTACAGTTTTTGTATTTACAGCCGCCTAAAAAAGGTTCAAAGTCAGGATACATGGCTTCTAGTTCAGACAGGGAGCAGGGTATAGGGCTAAACTGGCGTACTCCAGGAGAGTCAATTAGATTGCCACCGTCATTTAATCCTGGTTCGGATTCAGGCAAGTGATATAAAATACTGTTTGTAGTGGTGTGTTTTCCTAATCCAGATGCTTCAGAGAGTTCGCCCACACGAATTCCGAGATCGGGAATTAGAGCGTTAATTAAAGATGACTTACCTGCACCTGATGGCCCAACAAATACCGAGTTTTTGTGAGACATAAACCCTCTAAGCTCCGCTAACCCCTCATTAGAGACAATAGAGGCAGGAATTAATTCTACCCCCATCTCATCATAAGGCGCTAAGATTTCAGCAATGGCTTCCCAATGTTCATCAGATTGAATCAGATCCACTTTATTGATAATAATCACCACTGGAATATCCAATTGTTTTGCTCCGACAAGATAGCGATCAATCATATCTGGGTGGACGCCCGGTTCAACCGGGGTCACTATTCCAATAAAATCGATATTAGCGGCTACCATACGAGTTTGACCTCTAAAACCAGGCCTGCTTAGTTCGTGAGTTCTTGGTAGAACGCTACTAACAACCCCCGTTAAAGGTTCGACATCGGTTTGCCAGATGACATTGTCACCTGCCACTAATTTACCTAAGTGTTGACGAATAGCACAGTTATAGGTTTGGCCATCTTTGGCTTCTACTAATACCCGTTTGCCAAAACTGGTAATAATCAGGCCCTGTTGTTCATCACCCAATAAGCTTTTGTCGTTATTTGCAGTTGACTCTGCTTTAGATAGGCCTGCTTTATTGCGTTTACCGCTAACACGACGTTTCTGTTGAGTGGTGAGTTTACGTTTGGCCATGAGGAGTGTATTACCTATTTAATCCAGTAGAGCGTTAATTTTTGCGGCCATAATCATATCGTTTAAGGTCAATCCTTTGGCAATGTGAGTACTTAAGGTGACTTTACATTGGTTGTAACCAAAGCAGATTTCAGGATGATGATCTTCACGATTTGCAATCCAGGTAATGGCGTTTACAAACGCGATAGTCTGCTGATAGTTTTGAACTGA
>JAYENR010000219.1:0-30761 GCA_034722175.1 Pseudomonadota bacterium
AGCTAACTGAACACGCAACCAGTGATGCACGTGATAGATTGCATCAACATTAACCACCTTATACTGCTCACCAATATAGGTTAACCCAGGCAGGGTCATGGTTAATGCAATCAGCGCCCGATCCGCCTCCTTGTCTTCAATCACACCTTTAAAGGCTGACAACATAGCATCTGAAACCTGAAGCGCCTGCTCTTTTTCAAAACGTTGAATATTTTGTTTGATCTCATTCATCGCCAAAGTTTGAAAGGCTTCCCAGCGTACAAAAGAGTCTTGATCCGCTTGAGTCAATAAACTTAAGTCTTCATCAGAATAATCAAATTCTAAATAAACAGGGACAGAAAATCCTCGCAATAAAGAAGGGATCGGCTTCTCAGCAACCTGCTCAAAGGTAAATGACTGTTTCTGCTCTGTCATCCAAATCAACCCTTGTTGGTCTTCAATATCCACTCTGGCCTGTTCAGTTTGAATAACCAATGGTAAAGACTGACCTTTATTGGACACTAAGCCCAGTTTGATAGGCATCAACAATGGTTTAAAAGGCTCTTCCTGTTCAGGTAGGCTTTGCTGACAATGCAAGGTATAGGTTTGCTCATCAGTATTGTATTCTTCAGTAATTTTTAAGGTTGGCGTACCCGATTGAATATACCAGTTGTGCATTTGAGATAGGTCAACACTGTTGGCATCCGCCATCGCATTTCTAAAATCCTGAACCGTAACAGCATCACCATCGTGGCGTTCGAAATAGAGCTTCATCCCCTTTTGAAAACCAGCTTCACCTAACAACGTATGATAAAGACGTACAATTTCAGCCCCCTTCTCATAAACCGTCATGGTGTAGAAATTGTTCATCTCAATATAAGACTGAGGTTGAATCGGGTGCGCTATTGGCCCCGCATCTTCTGGAAATTGATTGTTACGAACACGTTTAACATCTTCAATACGCTTTACCGCTGGAGACAACATATCGGCCGTAAATTCTTGATCACGAAAAACAGTCAACCCCTCTTTTAAGGTCAACTGAAACCAATCACGACACGTCACACGGTTCCCAGTCCAGTTATGGAAGTACTCATGCCCAATCACCGCTTCAATCCCTTCATAATCCACATCGGTGGCCGTATCAGGGTTCGCTAAAACAAACTTAGAGTTAAAGACATTTAAGCCCTTATTCTCCATTGCCCCCATATTAAAGTCATCAACCGCCACAATCATATAAATATCTAAATCGTAGATCAGACCAAAACGCTCCTCATCCCACTTCATCGACTTTTTAAGCGATTCCATGGCATGCTCGCAATTATCAATATTGCGTTCTTCTACATAAATTCTTAACACAACCTTACGGCCATCTGCGGTAATGTAGTGATCTTCAATATGTTTTAAATTACCCGCAACCAGAGCAAATAGGTAACAGGGTTTTTTATAAGGGTCTTCCCAAATGGCATAATGACGATCTCCTTCTAAATCACCCGACTCAATCAAGTTACCATTGGACAATAGCACCGCATTATCTTTTTTGTCTGCAATAATTTTAGTGGTGTAAAAGGTCAGAACATCTGGACGATCTAAGAAATAGGTGATTTTTCGAAACCCTTCTGCCTCACACTGCGTGCAGTAATTTCCGCTAGTACGGTACAAGCCTTCAAGTGAAGTATTTTTCTGTGGGATAACCTTAGTGACGATTTGTAATTCAAATTCAGGCAGACCAGCTTCAATGATTAAAGACTCATCTGTCACTTGACACAATGGCATCGCATTCACACCATTAATAGTCACAGCAATCAATTCTACTTGTTCACCCGTTAACACTAACTGATGTGCACCTGACTTGGATCGAAGCGTCATGGTATTGGTCACAATCGTTTCTAAAGGCTGAAGATCAAACTCTAGAAATACAGCTTCAATATCAAACTGCGGAGCTTGATAGTCTTTTAAATAATTTACTACTGGTGGATGGTTCGTCATAGCACGCTCTTGTTTTTATCTGACACCTTTGTACGATTGGGAAAAACAAAGGTCTTTATTTATTTCTAATAAGTAATTTTTAATTTATACAAAAAAGCCCTCCTAACAATTGTTAGGAAGGCTTACAAAACTAATTAATTTTTAAGAAATTAGTATTTAAATTCTGCACGTCTGTTTTCAGACCACGCTGCTGAGTTATGCCCCATATCAACAGGACTATCTTCACCAAAACTAACAACATTAATTCGGTCTGCACTGACGCCCTTGGCAATTAAAGCATTCTTAACTGCAATCGCACGACGCTCACCTAATGCCAAGTTGTATTCGCGTGTTCCACGCTCGTCACAGTGACCACTTACAGTCACTTTAGCATCAGAGTTAGCTAACATGAAATCTGCATGGGCACTGATTACAGAAAAATATTTAGACGTGACTTCAGAACGATCAAAATCAAATTTCACTACTTGATCCATTAACGGAGTTTGAGCTGCATCAACATCCGTTGCTTCAACGGCATCTGCTGGTGCTGCAATTGATGTTTCAACAACTGCTTTATCCATCATATCGTTACTGGTTGCGTCAGCACTGCCATCCGTTGTTGGCGTTGAGCTACAACCAGCCATCACTAACGCCAAAAATCCAACTGAAAACAGCTTATTCAAGTTATTCAAACTCATTATCAAACCCTTTTAAATACATTTAATTTGTGTAGCTGCATTATACGAAAGCAAACCACTTAAAACTAGAAAAACTATTAGATAACTTTAATACAAGCGAGCGAGTCACCCTCTTGAATACCTGCTAACGCTTTTAATGCACGTTCATTCTGAATATGTACCTCTTTTTTCTTCCAAGTCACAACTTTTTCATTGTGTAACTTAGCTAAAATCCTGGAAACTGTCTCAGGAGTCAAACCTAAATAAGTGGCGACATCACGATGCAGGATACTGAGTCTAAACTCTAAATAATGATAACCTCGGCTCTGGTAACGCTCGGCCATACTCCAGATAAATTGAGCAATACGTTGATCAGCATTCTTTTTAGTCAACAATTCGGAATGTAAACGTCCCTCAACCACCTCTTTACTCATAATACTCAAGACCTGAGTATTTAGGTGTGGAATTTTTAGGGAGAGATCACTCAACTCATCAAACGGTAGAGTACAGACACTGGTGGCATCTAATGCCATCGCATTAAATAGATGTGTTTTAGAAGATAAGGCATCAATACCAACCACATCTCCTGGCAAATAGAAACCGTGAATGATCTCTTCTCCACTGTCGGAAAAAGAGAACACCTTAATCACACCTGCGCGAATCGCAAACAAAGACGTAAAAGAGTCACCTGAAGAGAACAGCATTTGATTTTTTATAAGTGGTGCTTTGCGCTGAACAATATCATCCAGTCGATCCATCTCATTTTTGTTTAACCCTGTAGGAAAACAAATTTTTTGTAAACCACAATTTAAGCAACTGGCATTAAAAGCAGTTTTTACATCCGTCATAAAAGTTCGCCGTATTAATTGATTTATATCAAGTATTAGATTGTAACGTGTTTACATTTGTTTTCACACCAAGAACACATTTTTTGCCAATGTTATGACTTATATAATGATAAAAATTGTTAATTACTAAGGCAATATAACCACGCTGATTAAAAAATAGGCAACTTAATATTTATCAGCTAGTTTAAAGCACTTATGTCTATTTTAAGAACATTATTCACAAAGTTATCCACAGTTTTTGTGGATAATCCACAGGACCATCAATGATTTTAAACCTATCAAAAAAATATGTTTATACTCACATAATATCAACAAGATAAGAGTCATATTTAACTTAAATTATAGATTTAAAAACTAAAGGAGCCTAAAGTTGTGTCAAGCTTTTTTATAACTTTATTCACTTTTATTCTCAAAACACCTTGTCAAGCCAAATTCAGTGTTTTTTTTACAATTATGCTAAACTTCCTTCACTTCAAACTCGATACAGATAATTAAAAGGTTCAAAATGGCAAAAGTTCTTGGAATTGGTAATGCGGTACTCGATATAGTTCTAAAGGTCCCTCACGCTTTACATGACGATGAAGAGCTAAGAGCAAGCCAAAGACACATTCAAGTAGGTGGAAATGTCAGCAATAGTTTATATATATTGTCGCAACTTGGTCACCAAGCCTCTCTTTGTACAACAACGGGTGGTGATGCTGAAGCCAAACAACTCCTAACAGGCCTAAAAGAACGTCAAGTTAACACTGAACACGTTCAGCGCTTTATTAAAGGTCGTACCCCAACCTCTTACGTCTCACTCAATGCTGAAAATGGCCATCGTGCTATTGTTCACTATCGGGATCTTCCTGAATTAAGTTTTGACCACTTTGCTAAGATCGAAATTGAAGAATATGACTGGCTACACTTTGAAGGACGTAATATTGAAAATTTAAAAGGTATGTTGAATATTGCCAAAACTTTCTTAACCCATCAACCAATCTCTCTAGAAGTAGAAAAACCTCGTGAGGGAATTGAGGACTTATTGCCACAAGCAAATTTAATCTTCTTTTCTCACCACTACGCCTCTGCTAAAGGTTTTAAAGATGGTGAAGCCCTATTGATAGAAATGCAGTCACAACTCCCATCTAGCAACTTGATTTGTACCTGGGGTGATAAAGGTGCGTGGCTATACCCTGCCAATGGACAGATTCAACATGTTCCGGCCGAAGCGGTCTCTCCTATTGTCGATACATTAGGTGCAGGTGATACTTTTAATGCAGCGGTGATTCACCACTTAATCAGTGGTCAATCGTTATTAGAAGCCGTTCAACAAGCCAGTCAACTGGCAGCCAGAAAATGCATGAAGCATGGCCTAGATAATATTCTAGAAGAACCTGAAGTCGCGAGTGCCATTGCCAATATCAGTCAAATTAGCAACTCCAAGACCTTAGTGGTGCAAGCTAAAGGGTTAAAAAAATCGGTCGTATTGATCAAATATGAAGGTGAAGTCAAAGCCTATCTAAATAACTGCCCACATCAGGACGTGCCCTTGAATGAAGCTTATAAAATTGATGTGAACCCATTTGAAAAAACCATGAAGTGTTCGGTACACGATGCTTTCTTTAGAATTGAAGATGGTTTATGTATTGAAGGCCCTTGTTGGGATGAGGCATTACAAACAGTTAATGTGCGTGTTGATGAGAATGGCGATATTTATTTAGACTAAACTCTTTAGCTCCTAAAACGAAAAAAGCCCATAAAGTAATCAGGCCTGGTTACTTTATGGGCTTTTTATTTAAATCTCGTTTTCTAATCTATTTAAGGTGACGTTGACGATGTGCTTCATATAAAACCACTCCCGTCGCGACTGAGACATTCAAGCTTTCTACCACACCCACCATCGGAATCGCAGCTAAATGATCACAAGACTCTTTGGTCAGATGACGTAAACCACTGCCCTCTGCTCCCATGACGATACCAATTGAACCAACATAATCTTGATCGTAAATAGTCTGATCGGTTTCACCCGCTAAACCAATCATCCACATACCGGCTTGTTGCATCGATTTAATGCTACGAACCAAGTTATTAACCACAATCAATTTCACGTTATCAGCCGCACCAGAAGCTACTTTACGCACCGTTGCATTCATACCAACAGATTTATGCTTTGGAATAATAACCGCATCAACACCCACCGCATCCGCAGTCCTCAGGATAGCACCTAAATTGTGTGGATCAGTCACTTCATCTAAAAACAAAAAAAGAGGCTGATCAGCCTTTTCCATAATTGCTTCCAGATCAGATTCACTCATCTGCGGCATTGGAGCAACTAAAGCCATCACACCTTGATGATTACCATCTACCTTATTAAAGGCTGACTTAGGCTCAAAGGTAGATTGCACTCCAAGCGACTTAGCTTGATTGACTAAGTCTTGCTGACGTTGGTTCAACTTACCTTTAATAACCGTAAGTTGATAAACCTGATGAGGAGCTTGCTTTAGGAATTTTTCAACCGCATGCAAACCATAAATTAATTCTTGTTTCACTACTCGCTGCCGCCTTTATTAGGACGTTTTTTCTTACTACGGTAGTAACGCTTTTTAGGGCGTTTCTTTTTCTCAGGCTCACCTGACTCTTCTGAATCAGAAGATACATCTACAGCTTCGTCTTTAACATTCGTATCCACTTCTTCAGTCGGAAGATCATCACCAATAAAACGTAAATCAACTTTACGTTCATCAAGATTCACCTGAGCAATCTGAACTTTAATACGATCACCTAAACGGTATACCTTACCAGTACGCTCACCTTTTAGGCAGTGACGCGCATTGTCGTAATGGAAGTAGTCGTCACCTAACTCAGTGATATGAACTAAACCTTCAACGTATAAAGGCTGTAGCTCAACAAACAGACCGAAATTGGTCGCAGAACCAATCACAGCTTCATACTCTTCACCTAAACGGTGTGATAAGTATTCACACTTCAAGAAAGTCACAGCATCGCGAGTTGCTTCATCAGCGCGACGTTCGGAATCCGAACACTGAGAACCTAATTGAGCCATTTTAGCTTCATCATAGATAAAGCCTTCTGCACCTTTCTTCAACCAAGCATGGCGAATCGCACGGTGAACCAATAGATCAGGGTAGCGACGAATTGGCGAGGTAAAATGAGTGTAGTGCTCATAGTTCAGACCAAAATGACCCTTGTTCTCTGGCGAATAGACCGCTTGATTCATGCTACGCAGTAAAACCGTCTGTACTAAGTGTTCATAAGGCTCACCCGCTACTTTTTCAGATACCGCCGCATAATCATGAGCTGTTGGTTTATCTGCCCCACCGAGCTCAAGACTGAAGTCTGATAAGAACGTTCTTAGATTCTTTAGACGCTCTTCCAATGGCGGCTCATGCACACGATACACAATCGGAAGCTTATGCCATTTCAAATAGCGAGCCGTTGCTACGTTCGCCATTAACATACACTCTTCAATCAACTTGTGAGCGTCGTTACGAACAACAGGCACAATCTCTTTAATCTTACGAGAGTCATCAAATACAATTCGAGTTTCAACAGTATCAAACTCTAGCGCACCACGCTCTTCACGGGCTTTTTGCAATACCTTATAAAGTTCGTGCAATGCTTCAACATGTGGAACTTGCTCTGCAAACTCTTCACGTACCGGACTCTTCTTGTCCGTTAACATTTCATTTACTTGAGTATAAGTAAGGCGTGCTTTTGAGTTCATGACACCTTGATAGAACTGACTACGCTCTAACTTACCATCGTCTGTAATTGCTAAGTCTGCAACCATACACAAGCGATCAACATGCGGGTTCAAGGAACAAAGACCGTCCGACAACTTAGAAGGCAGCATTGGCACAACACGTTGCGGGAAATATACTGAGTTACCACGGTGTACCGCTTCTTTATCTAAAGCTGTTCCTGGTTTGACATAATGAGAAACGTCTGCAATAGCAACAACTAAACGCCAACCATTCTTACGACGCTTTGCAAATACGGCATCATCAAAATCTTTAGTATCCGCACCATCGATGGTAACCAACTGTAAACCACGAAGGTCTTTACGCCCCTCCAAATCCGCTTCGGTCACTTCATCCGGAATATCCGCTAATTCCGCCAATAATTCATCAGACCAAGTATTTGGAATATTGTGATCATGTATCGCAGAGTCAATTTCCATACCTGGTGACATATAGTCACCTAATACTTCAATGATTTTACCAATTGGCCCAGAACGTTTAGAAGGCTGGTGTAAAAGTTCAACTAAAACAACCTGCTCTTCAGCCGCATCTAAAAGGCCATCACTAGGAATAAACACATCTTGAGTGATACGAGTATTGTTTGGACGTACCCAAGCTAAACCATCTTCATAACTTAAGCGACCTAGAATCTGTTGATTCGAGTGTTCAACTACTTCAACAATAATGCCTTCACGACGACCACGGCGATCTTCACCCGCAATGGAAGCGATAACAATGTCACCATGTAATATCTTCTGCATCTCTTTTTCAGATAAGAAAAGATCTTTGGATCCGTCTTCTGGAATCATGAACCCAAAGCCATCAGGATGCCCTAAAACTCGACCTTTAATTAGGTCCATTTTTTGTAAGATTCCGAAAGCACCTCGGCGATTACGAATCAACTGCCCATCACGTACCATCGCTTTCATGCGACGTGACAGTGCCTCGAAACGCTCTTCGTCTTCTTCATCAACCTCAACAATCTTTGCAATTTGATAAAGACGCAAAGGCTTTTGAGCTTTTTCAAGCGCTTCTAAAAGAAACTCTCTACTTGGAATTGGGTTGTCATACTTCTCAGCTTCACGTTGAGCATGTGGATCACGTTGTTCTTCAGTGTTTGGATTAGTCACTCGATACCATCTAAGTTAAAGCCCCGACTGTTTTTCCACTCATCTAAAATTCTCTTTGAGTAGAAAGTAATCGGGGCTAATTTATAAAAATTGGCCGTATTATAACAAAAAATGCTGAAATTTTATTGCATTACTGTTAATTCCGGCGCTTCTGTTCTTTCATCTTCAGAATAGGCTGCATTATAGAGTGTTCGAATCGCCGATTGAATCGCCTCTTCAAGGACTGGGTGATAGAATGGCATACGCATTAACTGCTCAATCGTCATGCCCTGTTCAACAGACCAATTTAGCAGATGAGTAAAGTGCTCTGCATGTGGCATAACCATTTCACCACCTAATAACTTTTTACTACTCTTATCTGCAAACAGACAAATCAGACCGTGATCCTCATGCATCACAATTGCACGACCATTATTACGTTCTAAATTAAAGGTCGCAGAAACAATCTGCTCTTTATCCAAATCACGATACGAAGCGCCAAAAAAGCCGATATCTGGATTAGTAAACGCAATACCTAATGGTGTTTTGCGTTCATAAGCCGTCATTTTTGGGTAGCTAATCGCATTCAATCCTGCCATTTTCCCTTCATAACCCGCCTCATGCAGAATAGGACGGAAGAGATTGACGTCACCCGCAATAAATAGTGGCTTATCTTCAATTTGAGAAGTATGTAAATTGAATTCTGGCATACCACGTTCATCTAAAGTAATTCCGGCATTTTCCAAACCTAGTTGATCAATATTTGGACGGCGACCTAGAGAGGCAAGAACGGCATCCACTTCCACTTCTGCGTTAGACGTTTTTACCAACACCCCAGTTGATGTTTTTTCTAGTTGCGCGGCTTCACCTAAATGAATTGAAAACTCTTTAGACATTAAATCAATCGCTTGCTGATTGACCTCTGGAACGGATAAACCAGCAATATTATCAGCCATTTCAAAACCTGTGACTTCCACACCTAAACGTGACATAGCCTGTCCTAACTCTAAACCGATAATACCCAAACCAATCACCGCCACACGCTTCGGTAACTGTGGCTGTTCAAAAATCTCATCACTCGTATAAATAGAGTCCGATAACTCCTGCCAAGGTCCTGGCATCACAGGACGAGAGCCCGTCGCAATAATAATGCGTTCAGCCTCAATGATTTCGCCATTCACTTCCAATTGGTTTTCGCCTACAAATTTGGCAAAACCAGTAATCAGCTGGTCTTCTTTTAAAGTTTCAGTGGTTCCAGACTTAACACCGTTGGTAAAACGGTCTCGTAAACGACGAACCCGTTTTAATACCGTTTCAATATCAACTTCTAATGACTCTGCCCCCTCAATACCAAACTCCTCAAAATGATGACGTTTATGAAATACATTAGCAGACTGAATCAGAGCTTTAGAAGGCATACAACCAACACGTGCACACGTGGTTCCATAATGACCGCCATTAATCATGACAAAATCATCAGTTTGTTTACGAATCGTGCTCATTGCTGTTAAACCAGAGGTTCCTGCACCTAAAATCACAAATTTTACTTTACGCATGCCTACTACCTTTTACTTAAAGTTATTGCTACTGATTCTACCCCTAGAAATTTAGTTCGCAAGCCTAAAACCCAATTAAAAACAACAGGCCTGTTCATTTTTATAAATTAAGATCTTTAAGAAAAGTTTGAGATTAGAAACTTTGTATTTGCCAGATAAAAAAAGTCGTCTAGAATGACACTTTCTACCTTTTAACGGAAACGCCTTTTGCAGACGCTTCAACGATTTATTTTTTGGCAGTCACTGCTGCTATTTTTTGGCTTTGCATTACTAGGCCGGTTTGCGCTTGCCCAGACTGAAGACACCACATCAGTAAGCAGCCGCATAAACCAAGCTTTTATTGGCGATCTAGATGAGATTCGCCAACGTCGTATTTTGCGAGTATTAGTCAGTCATAACCGAACCAATTTCTTTGAAACCAAAAAAGGCAAACGAGGCATTGAACACGACCTTATAAAAGCTTACGAAAAGTTTATCAACCGTGGCCCCAGACAGGAACGTTATAAAACTCATGTGGTGTTTTTAGTTCGTCCATTTGAGCAACTATTCTCTGATCTTTTATCTGGCAAAGGTGACATCATTGCATCTGGCCTCACCATCACCCCAGAACGACAATCGTTCTTAGACTTTACCGCCCCTTATATAAAAGACGTTAAAGAGGTCTTGGTATCACATAAAGATTCACCAGCCATTACTAAACTGGAAGATTTGGCTGGCAAGAAAGTGATCGTGGTTGCCAATAGTAGTTACGTCATCCACTTAATTATGTTCAATCAATTTCTGGGTTTACATGGACTGCAACCAATTGAAATCATTACTGCCGATTCCATTTTAGAGTCCGAAGACATATTAGAAATAGTCAATGCGGGAATATTTCCATATACCGTTGTAGACAGTCATATCGCCGAAATCTATCAAAATACTTTGACAGACCTTAGTATTCATAACGATATTATTTTTCATCATGGTGGTGAAATCGCTTGGGCAATCAACCCTAATCTGCCTAAGCTTAAGGAGTCTTTAAACAGTTTTATCCAGTCTCATGCAAAGCCCGGCCGACTGCTTGGTAATAGTGTTTACAAAAAGTACTTTGAAAACAGTTACTGGATTAAAAAAGCGGACTTACTCTCTGAACTGGATCGAATTGAGTGTTTATCTTATTACTTACAGCTATATTCAGAATTTTATGAATTTGACTGGTATTTAATCGCGGCCCAAGCCTATCAAGAATCCCATTTCAATCAAAACTTAACCAGTCATGCGGGTGCTCACGGCATTATGCAGATTAAACCCTCAACGGCCAGTTCAAAAAATGTGGGCATTCCCGATATTCATAATTTAGAAGACAATATTCATGCGGGTGTGAAATACCTATCCTTCTTACGTGACCAATATTTTTCAGATAAAAAATACAGCGAAGAGGATAAAATCAATTTCACATTAGCCGCCTATAACGCAGGCCCAGCCAGAGTTAGAAAGATGCAACGTAAAGCCAAAGAGATGGGGCTTGATCCAAACAAATGGTTTTATAATGTCGAAGTGGTAGCCCGCAACACCATCGGACATGAAACCGTGGACTATGTGACTAAGATACAAAAGACTAAGATCGCGCTGCAAAGCTATCACTCATTAACACACGATAGAATGTTAGCCATCCAACAAATCAAAGATCAAAACGGCTCGGAAACAAACTGAACAGGCTTGGTTAAATCATTAAAAAGGGGCTAAACGCCCCCTTTTTAATTAACTCTATTACGTCGTCATTTATTCACTACTCTGGACGATAAACCCGTACATTATTGAAGCCTTTATCTTTAAGATACTGGGCATGCAACTGACTCATGACACCTTTTTCACAATACAGTAAATAGTCTTTTTCTTGATCTAATTTTGCAAACTTTTGATTAAGAAGGTGAAATGGAATCAATAAAGCATCAAGGCTTGTCAATGGACTGGACTGCTGCTCGGCTTCGGCACGAATATCGATCACCAACGTATTCTCAGGTACCTCATTCAATACCTCAATATGGGCTGTGGTTGTAACATCGTCAATAATCTTATCAACCGGAATCGTCACCGCCGCTTCTACCGCTTTATCTAAAACGGAATAATCAAAACGTTTTGACTCCTTATCCATACGATCAAACGAAGCATTAATCACTGGATTCTTAGAGATCACACCACAAAATTCAGGCATATTTTCAGCAAAGTGACGAGTTCCGATGTCATCAGCGATACTCATGATCTCTGGTTTATTCATCGTGGCTAAAGGTCGTAACACCAACATGTCCGTCGCCTTATCAATTACTGCGAGATTACGCAAAGTCTGGCTACTTACCTGAGCCACACTCTCTCCGGTTACCAATGCATCAATCTTCATCTCTGCTGCAATCTTTTCAGAAGCCATTAACATCAAACGCTTTAAGGTCACGCCCATATAACTTTCATGAGTAGAGTTAAAAATTTCGGTTACCACCTCTTCAAATGGGATAGTGATAAATTGAACGCGGTGCGAGGCGCCAAACTGTCCCCACAGATACAGAGCAACCTGCTTAACCCCAATCTCATGTGCCGCACCGCCCAAGTTAAAAAAGATGAAGTGCGTTTTTAGACCACGCTTCATGGTTAAGTAACTGGCAACCGTAGAGTCAAAACCACCGGACATTAACGACAGTAATTCACCTTGTGTTCCCATAGGGAAGCCACCTAGACCTATTCGTTTTGCAGTAATAATGTTTAGCTCTTTCTGATAGATCTCAACTTCAATTTTGACTTCAGGATTATGTAGATCGACACCTTTTGGATTACCCTTTTCAAATAATACCGAACCAATAAAACGTTCCGCCTCAAAAGAGCTGAACTCATGAGTACCGCTGCGCTTTGCACGCACCACAAACATTTTACCTTCAATCAAAGGAATTGCATGTTGAGCTACGGTGTCAGCAATCTCTTGCAGGCTTTCACCTAAAGGGTACTGTATCGCTTCAAGTACCTGCTCCACACCTGGCGTTTGAGTCAGTATTATACGTGTGGCATCCACATATTGATCTTCCGCTTTAATTTCAATCTTATCCCAGAAACGTTTGGTTTCAATATCGGTACTGACACGATGCAACAGAGTGCGTAAATTGTCATGAAGCTGACTGATCATTTTCTTTTTAACAGCCGTTCCCTTCACCATAATTTCCGGAAACAATTTAACAATAAACTTCATAACCTTCTCTTTTCTAAATACTAAATTTTCGCTTATTCTAACCAATCCCTTCAATGTAATACACAGTTAAAGTCTCACAGAATAAAAACATAGGCTTCCGATGAATATGTCATAAGCAATTTTGGGGATAACTTGAACCTTACAAACTCTACGTGTTAGAATTGCCCAAATTTTTATTTCACATTAAACATAGAGAGAACCTCGATGAAAAGATTAGATCAAGTCCTAACTAGTGAAGGTGTCAACGCTGAACTAGAACTAGTTATCAAAGACGTTATGGTTGCATGTAAAGACATCGCATACAAACTAAGTCAAGGTGAACTAGCTGGAATTTTGGGCGCAACTGAAGACGAAAACGTTCAAGGTGAAACTCAAAAGATGTTGGACGTTATCTCTAACGACCTATTAAAAGACATCCTAGTTGCTAACCCTTATGTTCGTGGCGTTGGTTCTGAAGAAGAAGATTACACCATTGCGGCTAACGCAGATGGTAAATACCTAGTGACTTTTGATCCATTAGACGGTTCTTCAAACATCGACGTTAACCTTTCTGTTGGTACAATCTTCTCAGTTCTAGAAGCACAAGATGATACTGCTGGTGATAACCAAGAAGTATTCCTACAAAGTGGTCGCAAGCAAGTTGCTGCTGGTTACGTTCTTTACGGACCATCTTCTCTATTAGTTATGACGACTGGTAAAGGCGTTAACTTATTCACTTTAGATACAAACATCGGTGAGTTCGTTCTAACAAAAGAAGCACTACAAATTCCTGAAGAGACTGCTGAGTTCGCTATCAACATGTCTAACCAGCGTTTCTGGGAACCAGAAATGAAGCAATACATTGATGACTGTCTGCAAGGTGAAGAAGGTCCTCTAGGTAAGCGTTACAATATGCGTTGGGTTGCTTCTATGGTTGCTGAAGTACACCGTATCCTTATCCGTGGTGGTATATTCATGTACCCTTACGATAGCCGTGATCCATCAAAAGCTGGTAAACTTCGTCTAATGTACGAAGGAAACCCAATGTCTATGATCGTTGAACAAGCCGGTGGTGCTTCTTCTACAGGTCGTATGGACATCATGGACGTTAAGCCTGAAGGCATCCATGACCGAGTACCAGTTGTACTTGGTTCTAAAAACGAAGTTGCTAAGGTTGTTGCTTACCACAAATAAGCCAACAGTGTAACATCGTGACTAAGCACCCGCATAAGCGGGTGTTTTGCTTTTAAATAAGACCTTTGTACGAGTGGGTCTTTGAACACATAATTTATTAAAGGAATTACCATGGGTTATTCTGCTGTTCCAGCTGGTAATGATTTACCAAACGACATCAATGTTATTATTGAAATCGCTGCTTTTGCTGCACCAATCAAGTACGAAGTAGACAAAGATACCGATCTTGTATGGGTAGACCGTTTACAAGGTGCAACCATGTCTTACCCAGCTAACTACGGTTACATTAACGACACCCTATCTGACGATGGTGATCCGGTTGACGTATTAGTTGTCACTCCACACCCATTAATGGTTGGCTCTGTTATTCGTTGTCGTCCAATTGGTATTTTCAAAATGACCGATGACGGTGGAGAAGACGCAAAAGTCATCGCAGTCCCTGTTGATAAACTAACTCCAATTTACTCAAACATTGAAAAAGTAGAAGATATCCCGCTACTTAAAGAGCAAGTTGAGCACTTCTTTAGCCACTACAAAGCACTTGAACCTGGCAAATGGGTTAAAGTCGATGGTTGGGGCGATATTGAAGAAGCACGTGCCGAAATCTCAAACGGTGCAAAAGCTTACCAAGCAAAGGCTTAATTCCTTTCTGTAACATCTAAAGCCCTCCTTTCGGAGGGTTTTTTCTATTCTCATGGCAACAATGCCATTCCAAAATTGACCAGAACTTTCTTCTATAGCAAGACCCTCTTAAAACTCCATAAAATTCTGGTATAATCCCGCAAATATTGTTTATAAAAACTGAGAGTTCAACATGGCTGCAGAAAAGCGCGATAAGCAACTTAGAGCACGAGTAAAACTACTTGGAAGTCTTCTAGGTGAAATCATTGAAACACAGGTCGGAAAGCCTATGTTAGATGCGGTAGAAAAACTACGTAAGGGTTATATTCAACTTCACGAGAAAGAAGATGCTCAATTACGTGCAGAACTAACGGACTTCATCGAAGCCCAATCCGCAGATGATCTAATGCTCATTATTCGAGCTTTCAATTTGTATTTCAGCCTTGTTAACCTTGCTGAAGAAGAACATCAGTTTCACGAACGTCAAAGCCAGCTAAAGTCTGACGGCCCTTTATGGGAAGGTTCGGTATTAAACACGGTAGAAGAGTTTAAAAACCAAGGCCTAACCGCTGATCAAGTTCAAACTTTACTCAACAAGCTTGACTACATCCCTGTATTCACGGCTCACCCAACCGAGTCTAAGCGTCGTGCTGTAATGGAGAATCTGCGTAAGATCTTCTTAACATTAGGTGAACTAGACGAAGCTGAAGCCTACAACAACCCGTATGCTCAGGAAGAAGTCATTAAAAAACTTCAGTACCAGATCCAAGTGCTTTGGAAAACAGATGAAGTTCGTCGTGCTAAACCAACCGTAGAAGATGAAATACGCAACGGTATTTACTACTTCCGTCAATCGTTATTCACTGCGGTTCCAACAGTATACCGCTATATGGAACGTGCTCTGTCTCGTTTCTATCCAGATGATAACGTGCAAACACCGAACTTCTTAACTTTCGGTTCTTGGATTGGTGGTGACCGTGATGGTAACCCGTTTGTAACTCATGAGACAACGGTTAAAGCGCTGCTACTGCAAACTCGCTCTGTGATGTATGAGTACCAAAACCGTGTGTTTGACTTGAGCCACAAACTGACTCAATCAAAGTACATCAGTGAGATCAATCAAGAGCTATTAAACAAAGCGACGATTGTGGATTCTGACCTGCAAGAAGCCGTATTTAAAAAACGTCCAGAACGTTTTAAAGACGAACCTTACCGTCGTTTTTTATACATCATTCGCGGTAAACTTCAGCAGAACATTAACTATGTTGAAGAGAAGCTAAATGGTTCAGAAGGTGTAACTAAATCTTCATTTGCGTATAACTCTGAAGATGAGTTGCTAGAAGACCTTCAGCTAATTCACCGCTCACTGTGCGAACATGGTGATGAAAATGTTGCTAATGCCGACCTAAAAGACCTGATTCGTCTAGTACAAACATTTGGTTTCTACCTAATGCGTTTGGATATTCGTCAAGAATCTAACATCCATACCGATGCGGTAACGGACCTACTGTCACACCTAAATATTGACTACCCATCTTTATCAGAAGTCGATAAGATCGAGCTGTTAGCTCAGCACATCGCCTCTGCAACCATTATTGATACCAAACACATTGACCTTCAAGATATGACTAAAGAGGTGCTGGAAGTCTTTAATGTGATTCGTGAGATGCGTAAAGAGATCAGTCCAAAAGCCTTCAATAACTATGTTGTATCTATGACTCATGAAGCAAGTCACGTCATGGAAGTCATGTTCCTTGCACACCAAGCAGGCCTGGCTGGTTTCAATGCGGGTGAAGCTTACTGTGATATCGAAGTCAGTCCTCTGTTTGAAACCATTGAAGATTTAAAACACATCGTACCGGTTACTTCTGCACTGCTTGATAATGCCACCTATCGTGACATGCTTAAAGCCGCTGGAAACCAGCAAGAGATCATGCTTGGTTACTCTGACTCTGCTAAAGATGGCGGGAACTTATCCTCTTCATGGAGTCTATACCAAGCACAACAAGAGATTATGGAAGTTGCCGATGAATACGGTATCGACTGTCGCCTATTCCACGGACGTGGTGGAACCGTCGGTCGTGGTGGAGGTCCAACTCACCATGCGATTCTGTCACAACCAACCGGTACGGTTCGTGGTGCAATCAAGTTTACCGAACAGGGTGAAGTTTTATCCTACAAGTACAGCAACGCTGAAACGGCGATGTATGAGCTATCTTTAGGGGTAACTGGTCTAATGAAAGCCAGTACCGGATTGGTACAGGAAACGCCAAAAGATAACCCGGTTTACTTAGAGACCATGCAAAAGCTGGCTCTAGAAGGTGAAGAGAACTTCCGTGAGTTAACGGATCACACGCCTGGCTTCTTTGACTTCTTCTATGAAGCCACACCAGTAACAGAGATTGGATTACTGAACATTGGTTCACGCCCTTCTCACCGTAAGAAAGGTAACCTGTCTAAGTCTTCAATTCGTGCGATTCCGTGGATTTTCGGTTGGGCACAAGCACGCCTTACCTTCCCTGCTTGGCAAGGAACCGGTTACGCACTTGATAACTGGGTCAAAGAGCACGGTGATGCTCAACTGAAAGAGATGTATGAAAACTGGCCATATTTCCGTGGTCTATTAAGCAATATCCAGATGGCATTGTTTAAAACGGATCTAAAAATTGGTTCAGAATACAGCAAATTGGGTCGTAACCAGGAAGAAGCTCAAAAAATCTTCAATATGATTGCTGAAGAGCATATGCGCTCGGTTAAACATATCCTAGAAATTTCTGGTAATGAGTATCTAATGGCTGAAACCCCAACTGTGGCACTTTCTCTCAATAGAAGAACACCTTATTTAGAACCATTAAACAACATTCAAATTGCATTATTAGCGCGTTACAAAGCTGAAAATGTGACAGAAGAACAAGAAGAGTTATGGTTAACCCCTCTGTTAAACAGTATCAATGCCATCGCGGCAGGAATGCGTAACACCGGTTAATAAATACCAGGCCTGTTCAGTTTGAATGCGTCAAATTAAAAGCTCTGCAGCTTGCTGTTGGGCTTTTTTTAGTTTTTGTTTCGGATATTTGATAACATCAAGTATAATGTTCAACTTAATTTTTTTAAATTCGCAGTATTAAATGCTAGTATAAATTTTTTTAATACTGAAAATGGCGATCCCATTCAATCGAACAGCAGTGAGAATTATGCAAGTAACGCTTTTAAAATGTAAATTACATCGTGTCACAGCAACGCATGTTGAACTGGATTATGAAGGTTCTTGTGCGATTGATAGCCACTTAATGGATGTAGCGGGCATTCGTGAATACGAACAAATTCAGATCTACAACATTAACAATGGTGAGCGTTTTACCACCTATGCGATTCGTGGCGAAGCCAATTCAGGCATTATCTCTGTTAATGGAGCAGCTGCACATAAAGCGAACCCAAATGATCTGTTGATTATTGCCAGCTACGCCTCAATGGACGAAGCAGAAGCCGATCAGTTTGCACCTAAGCTGGTATATGTCGATGGTGACAACAATATCACTCATACACGCAATACGGTTGCAGTTCAGGTCACTAAAGCCAGTTAACTCTGATCAAGCTAGCTTAATCGTTAAAACTAAACAACCGCTTTTCAGCGGCTTTTTATTGAATAATAGATCGTTCTGGTGAGGATATGAGCACTTCGACTCGCCGATTTTTTGCATAAGCCTCGATAGTATCCTGATCGATTAACGGCTTGGTATCGGCCAAACCTATCGCCTCCACTTGATCTTGCCTAACCAGTCCCTGCTCTAAAAGCTCAACAATCACACTGGAAGCACGTGCACTGGAAAGCTCCCAATTTGAAACGAAACGCCCGCCACCAACTGGTCGCTTATCGGTATGCCCGATGACTTTAAGAACAATATCCTGCTGATTAAATCCTTCAAAGTTTCCTAACATCTCTGAGAATTCAGGTTTTAAATCTGCACGCCCAGCATCAAAGGCAATCTGTTCAGGAAAGGTGACACGAATCTGATCGGTCTGTTCATCGTATTCAATATTGATAGGAGACTGGGTACTGTCTTTAGCAAACGTATCCAACAGGCTCTCATAGAGGGGTTTTAAACTTTCGATCTGTGATTTTTCAACCTCTTCAGCCTGCTCCGCCTGCTCTTTTAAAGCATTAAAAAACTCAACCTGTTCCTTCGTCATCGGAGCGCCATGCCCTAACGCTTCCGTTAACGACTCAACCACCGCACTGTACTTTGGAATCTCAACGGTGGACATCGCAAACAGCAGAACAAATACCGCCATCAACAGCGACATTAAATCAGCAAAGGTCATCAACCAAGCGGGACCTCCTGACCTCTTAGCCATCGTCTTCAGTCACTTTTTTAGAGTTCCGCAAATAAGGCATTAACAGGTCACGCATCACGGCTGGATTATGACCTTGTGCAACACTGTCAACGGCCTCAACAATAACAGTTTGTCTATAGGACTCCTCCTGAGCCCAAGATTCAATTTTATCGGCCATTGGCAAAGCAAACAGATTGGCTATCATTGCACCGTACAAGGTGGTTAACATCGCTACCGCCATTGCGGGTCCGATACTTGCAGGGTTATCTAGATTTGCTAACATCTGAATCAACCCTACCAAAGTTCCCATCATACCGAATGCGGGGGCCGCTTCACCAATGGCACGAAATACTCCCGCACTGGTTTCTGCCCCCTCAATCAATAATCGGTTCTTCTCTTTTAGGTTCTGGTTAATTAACTCAGCCGAGTAACCATCTACCAACATGCGGATTCCACCCTTAAAGAAGGTATTATCAATTTCATACCCATCCATCGCCAAGTTCCCTTTCTGGCGACTAATCCGTAATAGATCCTCAGTCATATCAACTATTTCATCTAAATCACGAACCCCCTTCTCTACTTTTAAAATTTTAAAAGAAGTGCCAATAGCAGAAAAGGTTTCTTGCATTGAATAACGAATCATAGTGGCTGCAATCGTACCACCAACCACAATCATCAGGCCTGGCACATTAACAAATAGCAGAATTGAAGAACCCATTGACATCGCGACCAACACAATCGAAACACCAACAAATAGACCGATTAGAGTAGAAAAACTCATGTAACAACAACTCCTAACAGGGAGGGATAGATAATATAACCTTAATTAAGCAATATATTATCCAATAGTCTTGTCTTGCCTAATTTGGCAACCGCAAGAATAACAAATTCGGTATCAGCAGATTTTGAAGCCAACAAAGTCTGAGGATGAACGATATGGACGTAATCTACTTCATCGAACCCCTCTGTTAGGAGCGACTCTATGACAATGTTTGCCATTGCAGAAAAATTGCGATTTCCCGATTCAAGGGAGCATTGAAGATCCAACAGAACCGTATGCAATTTCGGCGCAATTTGACGCTGCTGCTCATTCAAATATTGGTTTCGAGAACTTAATGCTAAACCATCAGTATCACGACTAATCGGAGCCCGAATCAGCTGGATAGGCATGGCCAGCTCATCAACCATCTGCTTAATCACTGCAAACTGTTGATAATCTTTTTGACCAAATACTGCGATATCTGGTTGAACCATATTAAACAATTTAGTAACAACCGTGGTGACACCATCAAAATGCCCTGGACGACTTGCCCCCTCCAACAGACCTGTTAAGGCCTCTGGCACTTGAACTTTTGTTTGAATTTGACCATACGGATACATCTCTTCAAGCGAAGGATAAAATACCGCATCCGTTTTTTCTGAGAGTAGCTTCTGTTGATCTGCTTCAAAGGTACGTGGGTACTTATCAAAATCTTCATTAGGACCAAACTGCAACGGGTTTACAAAAATACTCGCAACCACTTTGTCGCAATGCTGAAAGGCCTCTTTGATTAAGCTCAAATGCCCTGCGTGCAAATTACCCATTGTTGGCACAAAACCAACTTTTAAGCCTTGCTGCTTCCACTGTGTAACTTGCTCTCTTAGAGAAGTAACCGTTTCAAAAACTTGCATTAAGCCATCTCATGACAGGGCTGTGGGAATTGCTGGCTCTTTACCGCCTCCACATACGCAACAATAGCTGATTGAACAGAATCATTCTCAGCCAAGAAGTTTTTACTAAATTTAGGGGCTTTCCCTACCGTTAACCCAAGTAGGTCATGATAAACTAATACCTGACCAGAGGTATCCTTTCCAGAACCAATACCGATCACCGGGATCGATAATTGCATGGTAATTTCTTTTGCAAGCAGACTAGGTACACACTCCAGCACCAGCATATCTGCACCCGCTCTTTCCAAAGAGATCGCTTCACTTAACAGGCGATCTGCAGAATTTGGATCTCGACCCGCCACTTGATAACCGTGCTTTTCTACCGACTGAGGTAATAAACCTAAATGCCCGCAAACAGGTATCCCCAAACCAGAGAGAGCTTGAACAGTCTGCAAGACACGCATTCCCCCTTCTAGCTTCACCATATTTGCTCCCCCCTCTTTCATCAAACGGGCAGAGGCTTGCAGTGCACTTTCTAATGTCGCATCGGCCATAAATGGCAGATCAGCAATACACCAGGCCTGCTCATTCCCACGCTGAACCATTTGAGTGTGATACACCATGTCATCGAGAGAAACCGGCAAAGTGGTTGAATGCCCCTGCACCACCATTCCTAACGAATCGCCAACCAGAATCACATCCACACCCGCTTCTGAAACCCAATAAGCACTACTGGCATCATAAGCCGTTAAACAAGTAATTTTGTCGTCCTGCTGAAGCTGTTTTTTAATTTGAGAGAGGGTTTTACGCATGAATAGTCCAATAATTTAATTCAACGAAAAGAGATCTGACTTTAAGGGGTTAAGCGTGATGATTTACAAAAGATCGTTAGCTTGCCAAGGGATCACAAAGGTTTGTTCTAGTTGAGCGATTAAATCTTCAACCGAAGCCAGGCCAGGAATCACCAGGCCTGGTGAGATTTCAGACAACGGTAAGAGTACAAAATCTCGACTACTGACCTCTTTGTGCGGCACAATCAAACGATCAGAATCGATCACTTGATTATCAAACAACAAAATATCAAGATCAATTAAACGCTCACCCCAATGACGTTTTTTAACGCGCCCCTGCTGCTGCTCAATCGTTTGTAACATATCCAACAAAGCCATAGGCTCTAGAGTGGTTTCTAATAAACACACTGCATTTACAAAATCCGGTTGATCTTGAGGACCTTGTGGTTTTGATGCATATAACTGTGAGCTTTTAACCACTCTTGTCTCAGATAAAGCGTCTAGGGCATCGATTGCCTCTTGAATCTGCTTGGCAGGCTGTTCTAAATTACTGCCTAAACCAATATAAACTGAATGCAATCTAGCCACTAAGCATCAGACCCTGAAGGGCTACTCCCTTTCTGGCTGCGCTTACGATAAAAATTCCGATTACGGCGACGGCGCTGCGGTTTACGAGGTTTTTCAACCGCGTTGGCAAAGGCAACCTGATCAACCGAATCCTTCTCTTGATACTCAGTCCACCAATCAAAAATTTTGGCTAATTCTGTTTCGCCAGCAGCCACACGCACCCCTAAGAAGTCATATGCGGCTCTAAAACGTGGATGTTCCAATAGTTTTTGCGCCTTGTTACCATGGCGATTTGGTAAACGATGCTGTAGATTCCAGATATCTCTCATCTGCGCGGTAAAACGTTTTGGAATAGCAGTACGTTTAATCTGCTGCTCAATCACATCATTTGCTGCGGCATGGAACGCATCTTGAGGGGGTAGGCCGTCATCCAAGTGTACTTGTTTACGTTGCACCATTGACTCCCATAACATGGCTGAAAATAGAAACGCAGGATTGACCGTTTTACCACTACGAATACGTTCATCAGTACTCTTAAGTGCTTCAATCACCATCATTCTCGGAAAGCCTTCCAACTCTTGCTCAAGAACCTGTTCGGTCAGTGGGAATAGATGACTGAAAAGACCAAAGTGACGTAACTTTTCAAATACTTCAATCGCGACACCACTGTGGAACAGTTTTAAGACTTCTTCAAACAAGCGGGCATTAGAGACATCTTCAAACAGGTGTGCCAATTCCATAATTGGTTTTTCTGTGTGTTTCTCAATATTAAACCCTAATTTAGACGCAAAACGGATCGCACGAATCATACGCACAGGGTCTTCACGATAACGAGTTTCAGGGTCACCAATCAGACGTAACTCTCCAGAGTCAATATCATCCAAACCACCGGTGTAATCCACAATAGTGAAGTCTTTAATATTGTAATACAGTGCGTTTACAGTAAAGTCACGACGCCAAACATCTTCATCCATAGTGCCATAGACATTGTCACGAACAAGGCGACCCGTTTCATCCACTTCACGGGCTTTACCACTGTGTTTACCGTTACGACCGAAATAGTCTTGACGATTTTGACCGTTGCCCTGCCCCCTAAAGGTAGCAACCTCAATCACTGTACGTCCAAAACGTACATGCGCTAAACGAAAACGACGACCAATCAACTGACAGCGACGCTTGAATACCGCTTTGATTTGCTCAGGCTCGGCATTGGTCACGACATCGAAATCTTTTGGCTCCAAGCCTAACAACAGATCTCGAACACAACCACCAACCAAATAGGCATCATATCCAGCGCGCTTTAGACCATACAAAACATCTAATGCAGATTTATCGATATCTTTACGAGAGATTCCGTGTTCACTTCGAGTGATGATCTTAGGTGCCGCACTATAGTCAAAAGAAACAGGACCAGAAGTGGTGTTTCTTCTAGAAAAAAGAGATCTGATTTTACGAATGATTCGTTGCATAAACTGCCGTAGATTAGCCTTAAAAATTTAGCCTCCATTTTAGCGACTTTTACTCTGACTTCAAAGCATTACCTAGCTAGATTCCCATTTAGGCTCGGTTTTTTAAGGGTTTTTAATAAAAGCGGCCTATTTTGACTGCAAATCCTCATAAAACTAATTTAAATAGCAAAGTAACACTAGAATATATGTTCTAGAATTGATATTCTAATTCCACTATAATTAACACTATATTTTTTGATGTGGGATAAAAAATGGACTTTTTAGTCAATGACCAATTAAGCAAAGCAAAAATAAAAGTACTCAATAGTGCACTTGAACTGTTTGTTGAAAAAGGATTTTTCAATACTTCAATTCCTGACTTAGTAAAACACTCAGGTGTTAGCACAGGATCAATCTATCATGGGTTCAAGGACAAACAGGCGATTGCTGAAGCCCTTATGCAAACGTTACTTATGCAAATAGAACAACAGCAAAACCAAATACTCAATCAATATGCATCGAGCTGGGAACGCTTCTACCAGCTTTGTAAATGGATGATGGATACTGCCGAAACTTACCCACATGTTATGGAATTCATCCTAAGCGCCCGTCATAAAGAGTTTATGCCTGACTCCCTACCTATTTGCTCAGCCAAACCCTTTATGATCTTGCGTGACGTTATTCAACAAGGCATTCAACAAGGTGACCTTAAAAATATGGATGTAATGGTCGCAGCGGCCAGCAGTTATGGTGGGGTTTTACGTTTAATACAGCTTAGCTTAGACGGTTTATTAGAACAGCCTCTGAGCTACTATTTGGATGACATTACGAAAACCTGCTGGCAAAGCATCGTAACAAATGAAAGGCTCAGACATGAATCGACCTAAAATAAACTTAATTTGGAGCTATTGGGCCATTACTGACCTATTACTTATACTCGGAGTCAGCTATGAACCGCAAGCGCTTCAATGGGTCATTATGCTCAATATCCTGCAAGTGATGCACTTTTTCTGGTTAACACCGCAAATAGAAAATTTTGCTGTTCAAGTTCGCATCGCTTATCTGCTGCTACTTGTGGTCGCTTTATACCCTCCTCTCTACTTTATTTTTTATTTGCAGATCATTGGAACAACAGCCATGGTGCTACTGAACTACTGTTTTTTAGCCAGATTCATGTCACTGATGCCATGGAACAAGATCCAACCCTATTCATTCAAACTTATCAGCCAGACCTTCATGTCAAAACCTATTGAAGGCAGTGTCCAACAAACAAAAACAAACATGCTATAGTGGAGATACACTCATGAAAAAAACCATACTTATAACTAGCCTATTCCTTACCTTAAACCACTTAAGCCCATCCCTGGCTTCGGATGTATATAGCGAAAGTTTTGCCAACTATGCTAAAGAGATGCAACAGTTTCCCGGGGGACAAGACATTGCAAACAGCGTCAATGCTTATCAAAATGATGTACAAAAAACACAACTCAAGACAGGCTATATTGGCAAAAAAATCACTCTACCCCAACCAATAAAAGTGGCTGAAGGCGTCTATACCGTTGTCGGTAGTTTAATTTGGCACAACCCTGGTAATTTCGGTTTAAACAATAACTTAACCTTTATTGAGCTGCCTGACGGCGTATTTGTTTTTAATGCGGGACCAAATCCTGCGGTAGCTTATGCTTTCCATCAACAAATTAAAGCGATTACTGATAAGCCAGTCAAATGGGTAGCGGTAGAGAACAGCCAAGGTCACGCCTATTTAGGAGCTAGCTACTGGGTCGCACAAGGCGTAAAAAACCTCTACTCTCATAGTGTTGCCAATCGTGATTATCATAATGCTTATGAATTCATCAAAAAAAGCTGGGCTGAACGTGTTGGACATGCCATTACCGAATCTGCCAGAGATGTATCAGATAAGTTCACTACTTTTGATGATAAACTTACGATTGATGTCGGAGGGGAGGAACAAGTTGAAGTCCTGAACTTTGGTCCAGGCCATACGCCTGGCTCCACTATTTTATACCTTCCAAAACGAAATATCGTTTTACCGGGTGATTTGGCCTATAACCAACGTATGCTGGCACTGTTCTCCTATACAGATACCACCAAGTGGATGGAAACCTTTGAAGTCTTTATGAATGCTATGCCTAAAGATGTACTGGTTATTCCAGGTCATGGTGGCCCGACTACCCTGCAACAAGTCAAAGAAGATACTTATGACTATCTGAAATTTCTGCATAAAGAGGTTCAAGCTGTTATTGATACGGGAGGCACAGAGATGGATTTAAACTCAATCGATCAGTCGGCCTACAAAGAGCGTCCTGTTTATGAGCAGACTTATAAACACAATGCGGTTCATGTTTATCGCGAACTCACTGGCGGAGATTTAGGTGAAAGTTTTGAATAAAATCTAAACAGGCCACCTCAATGCAGAGTTTCGCTAGACCCTTTCGAGCTTCTATGTAAAACTAAAAGCCTTGCTAATAAACAGACTTGCAAGGCTTTTTTATTTTTCATATTCGAGAACCTAGCAATGACACAACTCAAACACCCGTTTATCTCATTTTCACTGGTGATTTTACAGTTTGCCTTGATTGGCGTATTGCTCCTAGTGCTACCATTGAGTTTGAATCCAATGGTGTTACTGATGCAATTTTTTGCCATTGCGCTTGGATTATGGGCGGTGCAGACCATGCATTTAGGTCACTTTAATATCGTGCCCGACCCTATGCCTGAGATAGAACTGGTTACCAGAGGCCCTTATAAATACATTCGCCACCCGATGTATTCATCCATCATTCTGTTCTTTTTCCCTCTTGTGGTATTAAACCTCGACTGGCTAAGCCTATCGTTATACGCCAACCTGTGCATTATCCTCTTTATCAAACTCAGTTATGAAGAGCACCTGCTAGTCGAATCCTTACCAGACTATGAAGACTACCAACAAATCAGTAAAAAATTGATTCCCTACATCCTTTAGTCAATCCACCTTAACAAGCTTGCTTTTAACCGCTTAAAACTGGTTATTCACATTGGAAAGTGCGAAAATAGTCGCCATTAAAATTCGTGAACCGCTCGGCTTGAGCAAAGAAAAGAAAAGACCACCTATGACAAATACAAAACCAACGCTTTTAAGCGGTATTCAGCCTTCTGGCGATTTAATGATCGGAAACTACATTGGCTCAATTAAAAACTGGGTAAAAATGCAAGACGATTACAACTGCCTGTTTTCCCTGGTGAATATGCATGCCATTACCGTTGAGCAAGATCCCAAAGAGTTACACAAGCGTAGTTTGGATTTTGTGGCTTTGTATTTGGCGGCGGGGATTGATCCGGATAAAAGTACCGTATTTATCCAATCTCATGTTCCAGAACATTCTGAACTCGCGTGGATCTTAAACTGCTCGACCTATATGGGCGAACTAAACCGCATGACACAGTTTAAAGATAAGTCTCAAAAGCATTCACAAAACATCAATGTTGGCCTCTACGACTACCCTGTTTTAATGGCGGCGGATATTTTACTCTACCAAACAGAGATGGTGCCCGTTGGAGCGGATCAAAAACAGCATTTAGAACTGACTCGTGACTTAGCAACACGTTATAACAACCGTTTTGAAAAAGAGATCTTTAAAGTGCCAGAACCGTTTATTCCACCGACTACTTCTGGTGGGCGTATTATGAGCTTACAAGATCCGCTGTCTAAGATGTCAAAATCGGATGAAAATAAAGGCAACTTTATTGGCCTGTTAGATGATCCTAAAACGATTATCAAAAAGTTTAAAAAAGCCACCACTGATTCGGGTTCTGAAATCCATTATGATCTAGAGAATAAACCAGGGGTTTCAAACTTACTGACGATCTATTCAGTGATTAGTGGTAAATCAATCGCAGATGTAGAGAAACATTTTGAAGGTAAGATGTATGGCCACCTGAAGGTAGAATTGGGTGAATTGCTAGTAGACTACCTAGAACCGATGCAGAGCCGCTTCCATGAAATTCGTGGAGAAGAGACGGAATTGCGTAATATCCTCAGAAAAGGTGCAGACACGGCACGTGAACAAGCACAACAGACACTTAAAACGGTGCACGAGGCGATCGGATTTGTGCTTCCGTAAAAAGATCTCCCGCCCTTTTTCACACATCAAAGCCTTGTCTAAACAACAAGGCTTTTTTGTTTCTAGCACCCAAACAAGTCTGGTTAAAACATCCAAAACCACTAAATACGCAAAGAATCGAATACCTTAACCCTTTGAATTGGTTAGAATGAAACTTACCCAAACCAAAGAAGGACTTGTAATGAAAACTTTAACACTAATTAGTTTAGCATCCCTTCCATTACTTTTAGCAAGTTGTGGTGGAGGCTCTTCATCAACTAATACATCCAGTGGTGTAGGAACTTTATCCCTTAACTTAACCGATGCGCCAATTGATGAGGCCAATGCAGTTTGGGTGGAGTTTACAGGACTTTCAATCAAACAAAAATCTGAAGACGAAGAACTCACAGCAGATGAAACGACGACTGAAGAAGAGCTTGATACTTCCGAATGGACTGAGATTACCTTTAACGAACCTTTAAGAGTAAACCTATTAACACTACAAGGTAGCAATCACATCAGTTTGTTAAGTGAGCAATCTCTACCTGCTACCACCTATTCTGAAATTCGTCTACATGTCAGTATGGATAATGAACTCGACACCTATATCGAATTAACGGATGGTTCTCAGCATGAACTGACCGTTCCTAGCGGCAGTCAAACAGGACTGAAGGTCAAGGGAGAGATTACCGTTCCAGAGAATGGTGAAGTGGCTTTCACCATTGATTTTGATGTACGTAAATCTATTGTTGTGCAAGGTAATGGAGAGTATAAATTAAGCCCTGTATTAAAATTAACCGAAGACAGCCTGACTGGACATATTTCAGGAACGGTTGAGTCAGAACTTCTTACCTCATCTGAAGGAAACTGGACATGCTCTGATGAAGATGTCGATAGTTATAATGCGGTTTATGTATTTAGTGGGTCAGGGGCAACCCCGGTGGATGTTAGCGATGGCTCAACCGAACCCGTTACCACCGCCCTAGTTTCTTACGACAGCGACAATACCGCTTACCAATTTGAAGCGGGCTATTTAGAGGCTGGAGAATATACCGTCGCCTTTACCTGCCATGCAGATAGCGAGGACAATATCGCTGCTGGAGATGATTTACAGTTTATTGGCATAGAAAACGTCACCGTCACCGCTGGTGAAACCAGCAATGTCGACATCGTCGCTCCGACGCCTGTACCTTAAGACTCAATAAAAATAGCCAACTTACGCCAAAGGGCTTTTAATTAAAAGCCCTTTTTAGTATCTAATCTCTACACATCAGAAACTTTTGAAACCGTCTATTTAAAAAATAGCTGATAAGCATTATCGTAAGCCAACTTTTTAGAGACCTCTGGTGGCAGATCGTCCAGCCAGTGATGAATATCCTGCACCACAGAATCAAACGTATCCCAGCGGTTAACACTAAAGGTATCCACCGCAATCATAAAGCGGTCTTGATAATCAATAAACAACGCCTGCCACTCTTGAGATAACGTTTCAGTCTCTAACAACTGTTTATCACGTACCGAAGTATCAATGTACAAGTTATTTGGATGGCGCTTTAACACAGCGCGTAAAAAATCAGGTTCAGGTGTGGTCCCTAAGTGCGCCCATAAAATAGTGACATTTGGCGCTAACTCAAATATCTCATCCAAGACTTCAGCATCCCCATGCACCTGCAACATCAAATCACGCTCAATGGCTATCTCTACAATACGTTTTAAAACAGGACTGTTCTTGTCTTCAGCAAAGATATGGAACTCACCGATTCCACGATAAATACCACTCTCCAAGGCCTGCTCTAATCTAGGTATAACCGATCCATCCCACATCCAATCACGTTTGTCTTTCAGGGTTCGGTATAACCCTAAAAACGGAATGATGCGTTTGGGTGCGTAATGATAAAGCTGCTCGGTACCGTCATTCGGTGTACTCGATACCAGTGCATACTCGACCTTATTACGATCAAATATCTCAATCACCTGTTTAGGTGAATACACTTTTACATCCTCACCGCCATAGTGCAGATGACTATCAAATATAGGCTGTTGAGCCTGTACCGAACCCGTCATTAAGGCCAAACAAATACCGATCAAATAAACTGACCAGGCCTCCTTAACTTCATTTAGGTGTTTATTGCATAAAACCACTATTCGTCTCCGACTTGAATCCATAAAATAGAGACCAGTTGATCTCCCGCTTGCTCTATTGTCGAATCATTTTCAATCACAACGAGATTAGAATGTTTAAGATTAGAAAAGGCTCTCGCTCGCTGGATACGTTCCTCGATTCCCTTTGCGGTCTCTCGTCCCCGCCTGATCAAACGCTGGCGTAAATTCACTTCAGACGCCGTAATCAAAACAGGAATAATTTCAGGATGCCGTCTTGAAGCCTCAGCTAAATACCCTCTCGAACCATTCATTACCACATTTAAGCCTTGCTGAAGCCACATATCCACTTCGTTACCTAATGCATATTGCCAACCATGGCTGGACCAGTCAAATTTAAAACAACCTCGTTGCAAACGATTATTAAACTCGGTTTCTGAAAGGTAAATATGGTTCTCTCCCTGAAGCTCTGGAGGGCGCGTAATATAACGATGAGCAAAGATAACAGGCGCTGTACCTAATTGTTGCCGAGCATAGTTCAGTAAACTGTCTTTGCCCACACCAGAAGGCCCAATCACATAAAACAACTGACCAGGCCTGCTTGGTTTTGAATTGGCGTTTTTTTGTAAAAACTCTACAGACATCGCACTGCTATCGGTAACTAAGAAGTAGTTGATTATAGATTGAGTCGCATAAAAAGCGAATAGAAAATCGGCAAGAGTAAATTTATAAAATAAAAAAACCGCTTAGTCTAGGACTAAATGAAGTGACCCCCAAATGTTGGACACCAACCTTGGGGGTTTTTTCATGTCCAAATACAATCGAGAATTTAAACTGGCGATTGCCAAGCAATACCTCTGTCATGAATCCAGTCGTTCGATTTCC
>JAYENR010000220.1:0-6086 GCA_034722175.1 Pseudomonadota bacterium
AACGATACGGTTCAGAAACGTAGAGTTCTTGCGGTTGAGCCATCAACTTTACAAAATAGCGTCTGTTTTTCCAACACAGCCCTTTGCCCTTTTTAAGCACATCATGATGATTTCCTTGAGGTATCGAAACCTCCACCTCTTCACTGACTTGGTATCCATCAGAATCTAAAATAAAAAACCGTTTCACAAAGGAAAATACCGATACCTTTTGCATTTCCTCTTCAATTTTTTCTAAACTACTTAGACTTGATAAAGTTTCAAAAAGTGTTGCGTAACCTTTTGCTTGGATACTTTTTACAAATTGTTTTTCAGATAAATAAACGGGGTATTGCTCCGTAATTTCTTTTACTAAAACTTGCCCTCGATTGAGGTCTGCTAAGCTTGCTTCAGGTTTACCGAAGTAAAAACCTTGTACCAAATCCACGCCAACATCCATTGCCAACATCGCTTGATCACGCGTCTCAATCCCTTCCAGCAGGCAAACGCTACCCGCTTGCTGAATCAATTTAGTTAGGTTTCTTAATAGACTTTGACTACGAATACTTTTCGTTGCTTCCAACATGACTTGACGATCCAGCTTTACAATATCTGGCTGCGCTTTCCAAATACGATCGATATTAGAGTGCCCTGCACCAAAATCATCTAAAGCAATTAAACACCCCAAGTCACGTAAAACCGCAATAAGATTTTCAAACAGTCTTTCATCTTTTATTTCACTCTCAACCACTTCAACAACAATTTCTTGTCCCTTAAAATCAAGTTCATTCAGAATATCGTGAAGGCAGAGGTCATCAAGACTATTGACATTATTAAAATCTAAATTTAGAAAAATCCAATTTTCACTGGGTTCAGACTCTTTCCAGTTAGAAAGATGCATTCGATTGACTGACTGAGTAAAATCAACTTTACTCATACCTGGTGGCTCAAGCAGACACTCATAGACTGAAATAGGCTCATCACTATCGAGCTTTTTACCACGAATAAGAACTTCAGCACCAATACAGGCCTGGTTAGAAAAACTATAGATCGGTTGAAACACCGAATAGAGAGACTTGTCTTCAATTTTAACAGTGTGCATTCAAATCCTTTTTAATTTAAGTCTGAGATTTTAGAGGGCCATAAAACACAAAATACCCGCAAGCGGGCATTTTGAATAAAGATAATCTTAGTGTTCGACTTTTCTCTGTTTCTCGTAGAGAAACCTTAACACTTCGGATCGATAGTGGTTATAAGTTGGATCATCCGCTAGCGCCAACCTGTCTCGTGGGTGCGGTAGATCCACTTTCATAATTTCACCAATGGTTGCTGCTAGACCATTGGTCATCATGACAATTCTATCCGAAAGCAACACGGCTTCATCCACATCGTGCGTAATCATAATAACGGTGTTATTTAGCTCTTTTTGAATCTCCATCAAGGAGTCCTGCAAGTGCGCTCGTGTTAAAGCATCCAATGCTCCAAAAGGCTCATCCATTAACATAACTTCTGGCTGCATCGCCAACGCACGGGCAATCCCGACACGCTGCTTCATCCCACCCGAAATTTCATCTGGACGCTTATGCATCGCATGATCCATATGAACCAGCTTTAAGTTGTACTCAATCCACTCTCTTTTCTCAGCCGCGGATTTAGACTTTTTAAAGACTTGGTCAACTGCTAATTCGACATTTTCATAAGCCGTTAGCCAAGGCAGCAAAGAGTGGTTCTGAAACACCACGGCTCTTTCTGGACCTGGCGCATCTACTTCCTTACCGTCCAATAAAACGCCACCTTCCGTCGCGCCATACAGGCCAGCCACAATATTTAACACGGTAGACTTACCGCAACCTGAGTGCCCGATCAGTGAAATAAATTCACCCTGATCGATCTTTAAATCAATCTCTCTTAACGCTCTAAAAGGGCCTTTAGGCGTGGGAAATTCAATACCAACGTTGGTTAACTCTAAATGTACTTCTGACATATTTATCTCCTTAGCCTACTATTAGCGAATGTCTGATGATTTATCCCAAGAAACCGCTTTTTGTAGAATTAACATTCCGCGATCCAAGAAGAATCCAACAATACCAATCACAATAACTGCGACCATGATTCGACCTAAAGAGTCTGAACTTCCGTTTTGGAACTCGTCCCAAACAAACTTCCCTAACCCTGGGTTTTGTGCCAACATTTCAGCTGCAATCAATACCATCCAAGCGATACCTAAAGAGATACGAAGACCTGTAAACATCATTGGAATTGAACATGGAAGTACGATTTTACGAACGTGTGTCCACCAGTTAAGGCTTAACACCTGACTTACGTTTTTAAGATCTTGTGTCACTGTCGCCACACCTGCAGCGGTATTAATAATCGTTGGCCACAAACAACACAGCAGAACCGTAAACATTGAGTTTAGGAACGCCTTATCAAAAGCGGGATCATCCGTGACATAGACGGCAGACACCACCATCGTGACTAACGGTAACCATGCAAGCGGTGAAACCGGTTTAAAAATTTGAATCAACGGATTAACAGCCGAGTAGGCATTAGAGCTCAAGCCAATGACAATTCCGATTGGAATCGCAATGATTGAAGCCAGTACAAAACCACTCATCACCGTCACTAAACTACGCCAAATTTGCTCAAAGAACGTTGGTGGACCAGTGTATTCACGCACCTTAATTTCAGCTTCTGGATTTTTTTCCAGTTTGCGAGCATTACGCTCTTCTTGACGCTCATAGAACTTTTGTTCTTTAACCGCTTCTGCTTCCGCTTCTGCTTGAAGTGAAACAAACTGTTCATAAGTTTGAACTGGCCCAGGAAATTGACCTAGCGACGTATTGATATTGACTGCGGCAGCTTGCCACAACATTAAGAAAAAGAAGATACCGACCAGCGGTAAACCGACCATCTTAGTGATGGTGTTCATTTGACCTTTTCGGTCTTCACCAATCGCTAATTTATAAAAGGGCTCAATTAAGCCCCATTTTAAAGGATTCATACAATCACCTTTGAGAGTTACGAAAATCAATAAGCATCTGCCCTACTAAAAGGGCAGATTAAGAGGAGGATTACAGTTGCTTATCCCCTTTTAAACCGATTTTCATACTATCAATGTACTCATTAGGTTTTGAACCGTCATAGGCAATCCCATCCATAAAGTCATCCTGAACACCACGGAAACCATCTGTTGCAAATACTTCTGAGAAGTCTGATTTCTTAAATGTACCCTCTGCAATCAACTCTTCAACCGCTTGCTTGTAGATATCTGGACGATAGACTTTTTTAGCCATATCTTTATACCAGTCATCTGACTTCTGTTCAGAGATCTGTCCCCAACGACGCATCTGAGTCATGTACCAGATTGCATCTGAATAATATGGGTAAGTTGCGTTATAACGGAAGAAGACATTGAAGTCTGGCTCAGAACGTTTGTCACCTTTCTCATATTCGAACGTACCTGTCATGGAGTTTGCAATTACGTCGTAATCCGCCCCAACATAGTTCGACTTAGAAAGAATCTTAACGGCCGCTGGACGGTTTTTATTATTTTCAGCATCTAACCAATGCGCCGCACGAACCATCGCTTTTACAACACGAATCGTTGTGTTCGGGTATTTTTCATAGAAGTCTTCACGCAGTCCAAATACTTTTTCTGGGTTGTTTTTCTGAATTGAGTTATCAGAAATAACCGGTACCCCAATGCCTTTGAATACCGCTTGCTGGTTCCATGGTTCACCGACACAGTACCCTTCAATGGTTCCCGCTTCCATAGTTGCTGGCATTTGTGGTGGTGGCGTAACAGACAATAAAACATCCGCATCTAATGTTCCTGAAGAATCCCCTTTATGAGGTGCATAAAAACCTGGGTTTAATCCACCTGCTGCTAACCAGTAACGAAGCTCATAGTTATGGGTTGATACAGGGAATACCATTCCCATTTTGAAAGGCTTACCAGCATCTTTATAAGATTCAACAACCGGTTTTAGAGCCGCTGCACTGATTGGGTGCTTAGGCTTGTCCCCCTCCTTTTCGACATGAGGCTTCATCGCCTTCCAAGTTTTATTAGAAACCGTGATGGCGTTACCGTTCAAATCCATCGAGATAGGCGTAATAATAGGCGCCTTGGTTCCGTAACCAATGGTCGCAGCGATCGGTTGACCCGCTAACATGTGCGCTCCATCCAATTGACCATCAATCACTCGGTCTAATAAAACTTTCCAGTTCGCTTGCGCTTCTAACTGGACATAAAGCCCCTCGTCTTCAAAATAACCGTTTTCATAAGCCACGGCCAGTGGAGCCATGTCAGTTAACTTGATAAAACCAAACTTAAGATCTTCTTTCTCAGGATCGCCTAAAGCGTGAGCAGTTGAAACAAATGCAGCCGATGACATAGCGATGGCCGTCGTGACCGCTAAGGCTGTTTTCTTTAGAAAATGGCGACGTGTTTTCTTAGATAATGACATGATTTTTTCCTTTCTAAGTTAAATACTAGACTCAAAACAAACTATTTAGATGACTCTGAATATCTAACGTTAAAAGGATCGGATGATGCGCTACCCTGCCTTAGAACAGCAGTTAGATAAACAGAGCAACATCACTCAATAAGATTAATAAATATAAAGCTATTTAAACACCAACAATAGATAATTAATTTATTTTCAACAACTTAATCAAATTAAAACAATATTAGGACTATTTAATACAGCACATAATGCACCACTATTGAAATAAACTCCCGCCTTAGTGGTGCATTAAATTATAAAAAACGATCCTCTGATAAAACAACTCCCCCTTTAGACCAAGGTTCTGCATGCTCTCCTTCAGGCTTATCGTCAAACTCAGGCACTAAGACACCATGCTCCTGCATCACCTCTCGATATAAGCTAGTGAGATAAACACGACTCGCAACCTCATCCAACTGAGTATCCTCGGAAATCTGACCAAGCGCGATCATCTGCCGCAAGATCCACTTTGCATGCGATTGCCAAGGAAAGTTCGCAAAAAACTTAAACGGTAAAGAAAAGTTCGGAATTGAACGACAACTCTTACAAACGGGATTACAGACCTGACCATCAATCGCATTTTCAATACTTGATATAGGCGCATTCACATATTCAGGCATTGATAAATAGCCTATTAAGTCTGTACGATTAAGATCGTCATCAATCCACTCACTGGCTTGATAGAGAGCCCACACCAGTTTTTTATGCGTCTCTTCGTTTTCAATAGCCCATTCCTGAGTGACACCCAGCACCTTTTCAGGTGCGTTATTCCAGATTTCGTAACCGGTTATCACCGTCACCCCAACCTGCTTTTTAACCGCATGAGTATTCCAGGGCTCCCCAACACAATAACCGTCGATCAAACCCTCTTCCAAAGCCTGTACCACTCTAACAGGCGGAACCACCAAAATTTCGACATCCTCATTGACCTTTAAACCAGCGGCTTGTAACCAATGATTTAACAAGTAATAGTGCATAGAAAAAGGAAACACAACGGCAAACCGTAACTTTTCTTGCTTCAGGCGGGCACGCCCCTCAACCACCTTCTTTAAAACATCAGCAGTTGATTCAGGGTGTAAAATCAATTCTGAATCGTACTTCAACATAGATTCATAAAGTGCATTTGAAACACTGACCGCATTCCCATTCAAACCAAACGAATAGGCACTGACTAATGCCTTTTTAAGGCTTCCAGCCGCACCCAACGTGGCTGCCATTAGCATTGGTGCCAGCATATGGGCCGCTTGATACTCCCCAAACACCAGCTTGTCTCTTATATTTGCCCAAGAGACCTCTTTACACAGCTCAACATCCAACCCTTGAGACTCAAAAAAACCTTGCTCTTTCGCTACAATTAAAGGCGCACAATCTGTTAGAGGGCTAAAACCAATTTTAATCTTCACTGACACTTTCCCCTCTTTATAAACTCAACTCAAGCACTGAAATAATACTTTCACACACTTCTACCACGGGCTTGTTTTGCTCCATCGACATCTGCTGTATTGCCTTATGAGCCTCCTCTTCCGAGACTTTTTTATGCTTAACCAACAGCGCCTTGGCCTTTTGCAACAACCTGCTCTTTTCCAACTCTGTTTTCGTCTG
>JAYENR010000221.1:0-5927 GCA_034722175.1 Pseudomonadota bacterium
CCATTAGGTTGCAGCACCGCAATATAATCCAAACCAATATTGATATTAAGAGATAACCACTGCTGCTCTAAAAAAGAGTTATATGAATCGGCGGAATTAGCATTTTGATTAATTTCAATTTTATCAGCTAAAATTTGAGAGAACTGTGACAACTTTAAAAAATTGTCGTTCAGCATCTGTTCTAAAATTTGTTGGTGCTTAAGGTGTGTTTGTTGGCTCTCATCTTCATAACGTTCAATAATGTGGTAGACACTCTGGCCTATCCAGAGCAAACTAATTAACACTAAAACAAAACTTAGAAAAGCCACCGCTTTCCATTTTAAACTGATAAACATAGCTAAATAATTCTACCGTTCATCCATTTAAAACTGGTAAGCAATTTGTAACATATAAGTTTTCCAATGCTTTTTAATATCTTCATTTTCAAAACCATCGTAACTTGGTAGCCAAACCGTTCCTTCATTAGTAGACATCTGCCCAGTTAAACGCCAATCCGTGGTAATATCCCAACCTAGGCCAATTGTTAACCCTTTTCCATACCCATGATATGGATCATTGTCGCGGGCACTTTTAGAGCCATCACGATCATCATTAAGTAGATACAACTCTTCATAACGTAACATCGCGGTTAAGCTCTCTTTAAAGAACCATTCTGCTTGAAGAACATAACCTTCTGTGGTGGTTTCAATCGGCACCAAACTGCCCAAAAGACCAAGATCAATATCCGAATCAATTATTAGATACTCAGCACTAAACAACCAGTCTGCATAAGCATATTGCACGGATAAGATAGCAAACAGTGCCTCCATATCTACAGCCGTTATATAATCTTCATAATTGTCTGATGCTTCTTTCTGTGCTGCCTGCCCCACATATTGCTCAAATTGCCCATCTGTTTCAGGAACCAGACCTAATCCACCATACTCAACAGGTGTCGCTGCATAGGTGGCCGCATCGGTAACCGGATCTGACGTCTGTAATGCATATCCAGCCTGAGCTGCTGTTTGTAAATCGCTCATATTGGTATCAAGCTTCAGTAAACTGATACCAAAGTTCAATGAAGGTTGACGAGATGGGCTGAAATTTAACTTCAAACCACTTAACCCTACTTCATCAAATTTACCTTGTATGTCTTGTGCAAAAAGGTAATTCTCCATCACTTTTGATTCTAATTCAGTACTTCCGGTAAATGCACTCCAATTCAACGTACCGACTCCACTAAACACGCTACCATAAAAATTTAATCCATCTGTCGAAATCATTGTGTCTCTAAATGCATCAAAGTAAATAGCATTCGGAACATTAACTCCCGGTCGGGCAGATGGGATGTCACGGGTTGAGTTATAAACCCCTAATTCATTTTTAACACGCCCTAAACGTATTCCAAAGGTAGATTGTTCACCAGAGTAAGCTAAATAATCGGCTAATAAGAAATCAACACGAACTTGCCCATCATCAACTTCATCCATAGTACGGCTTAACAATTGACCCGTTACACGAAACTGTTCATTTGCATTCCAAGAACCATTAATTCCAATTTCTCTAAAGTTAAAGCCCCCATCTTCTGAGTCACTACCTGCAAAGTCGTTATCTGGACTATATACGTAACCTTGGCTAAAAAAACCATGTAACTCTGTATTATTGGTTACTTCCAGAGCTTGAACATTAGAAAAACACAATGTTAAAACGGTCAAAATTGCTGTCTTATATCTATTCATGATTTTGCCCCGACTCTAAAACCTTCACCCCTTTTAACGGTAGATTTCCACTTACATAACCAATTGCACCAGGAGTGCTACGAATCTTCTCTAACATCTCGCTTTCAGATTTAACCACGACAGGAGTGCGTCCTGTACCCGTAAAGGTTAAACGATTCCATAAACGATCTAATTGATGGGTTGGCATTCTGAGTTGTTTTCGTGAAAATTCTCGATGAATTTTATGTTTGCTTGGCAACATAAAGACTTTGATCGTTTCACCGCTATTCCAGCTCTTTAACTGCATGGCATAAATACGACTTAAGGTATGGGTACTCACAGATGAATTTGGAACCGACATATTGACAATAACATGAGTCGCGCCCTTAACGGGAAAGCTAAAAAATAGCGTTACGACAGTAAGAAACAGTATACGTTTAAACAATGTTATACCTTTCATTAAAAACTGAACAAGCCTGTTCCGAACAGGCTTGTGGTAATGTAGAATGTTATTTATAACAGACCCCATCTAAGAGCTCAAGAACTAAGGCCGCTGCAGACCTTTTTCAACGGCTAAACGTTTTTCTGCCCCCATCAATTTTTCAATTAGTGTCAAAGCAAAATCCATCGCAGTGCCTGGCCCTTTTGAAGTAATAATTTTGCCATCTTCTACTACTGACTGATTGATATATTGCATCCCAACAGCAGGGTTTTGATCAATCACGCCAGGAAAACTCGTCGCCTGCTTACCCTCTAATAGACCCGCTTCTACCAAAACTTTAGGTGCCGCACAAATAGCGGCAACCCAATGACCTTCTGCCTCTGTTCTCTTCAATAACTGAATAATACGTGGGTCTTGCTGAAGGTAATCAGCACCAGGCAGACCACCAGGCAACACGACTAGATCAAATGACTGATCTAAAACCTGATCAAGCGTGGTTTGAGCAATGAGCTGAACGCTACGGCTCGCCGTAATGATCAAATTATCATCTAAACTGGCCGTAATCACTTCAACATCAGCTCTAACTAAAAGGTCGATGATTGTGACTGCCTCTAACTCTTCACAACCTTGTGCTAATGGAACTAATACCTTTGCCATTTTCAACCTCCACAAAAAAAGCCACTTTAAAAAGTGGCTTTCATTTCTACTATTTATTCATTCTCTGGGTTAAGGACATCGCTTTAAGAATCCGCACCGCTTCATTTAACTCATAATCTTTTTCCAATAGAAGTTTAATCTCATCTTCTTTTGGCTCATTATCAGTCTCGTTGGTTTTTTCGGAGTCATGTTCTTTGCCATTGCCATTTTCTAAATGACCAGAAAGATCTGCCTCTTTAACATTCCCTACCGCAGACTCCTCCACTTTCTCAAGTTTGACTCGAGCAACCGTAATATCTGGCTCAATCCCTTCAGCCTGAATGGAACGCCCACTTGGGGTGAAATAGCGTGCCGTTGTCACCTTGATTGCAGCTCCATTATTTAATGGCAATAAAGTTTGTACCGAACCTTTACCAAAACTGGTACGCCCAACCACAATGGCGCGCAACTGATCTTGTAATGCACCCGCTACGATTTCAGAAGCCGAAGCCGAACCTTCATTAATCAAAACCACAACGGGCTTACCATGCATGACATCGCCCTTTTCGGCTTCAAAACGCATCTGAGAATTTTTAATACGGCCTTCCGTGTAAACAATCAGCCCTTCATCTAAAAATGCATCTGAAATCTGCACCGCTGCCGTTAAAACACCCCCAGGGTTATTACGAAGATCTAACACCAAGCCATTTAATGGTTCGCCATTCTCTTTTTCTAACTTCTGTACACCGGCCACTAAATCTTTACCAGAGCGTATCTGAAACTGACTCACACGTAGGTAACCAATGCCATCTTTAAGCATTTTTTGTTTGACACTCTTCACTTTAATGACCGCTCGGGTCAACTCAATTTTAAGAGGTGCATCTTCGCCTTTACGCACAATCGTTAACATCAATTTGGTGCCTGGCTTACCACGCATCACATCAACAGCTTCACTTAAGGTTTTGCCTTTAACCGGCTCGTCACCTAACTTAATAATTAAATCACCCGCTAACACACCGGCTTTTTGAGCAGGGGTATCATCAATCGGAGAAATCACTTTTACAAAGCCATCTTCCATGCCCACTTCCATTCCCAAACCACCAAATTCACCTTTGGTGTGTTCCTGCATTTTTTTGAATCCGTCTGCAGGCAGGTAAGCAGAATGAGGGTCAAGGCTAGAAAGCATGCCACTGATCGCCCCCTCTAAAAGGTCTTTGTCATCAACTTCGTCGACATAATCACTAGAAACGCGTTCAAACACCTCTGCAAATGCACGCAACTCTTTAAGTGGTATAGACACTTGCTGAGTCTGTGGTTCAGCGATAGGCTGTTGTGCTTTGTCTGCCATGACACTTGACGCCACCACAATAAAGGCACCTAATATTGCACCTGCACCAATCCAAGTTGCTTTTTTATATACAGATATACTCACTCGAGTCTCCAGATAAATTCTAAAAAGTTGGTTTTACATTGTCTCAAAAAGAAATCCAATCATAACCCAAAAATATTTAGTTCATTATAAATTAACTTTTAGTGACATAGGGTTCGGTTTTCATTAGAATCCCAAGTAATAAATATTTAATAATATCGTTATACAGTGAAATGGTGAAATAAATGCAAGAAGAAGCTCAACCATTTGAGATGAAAGAAGAGAACATCAATAAAGCGTCAAAAGCGCTAAAAGCGATGGGTCACCCTTTAAGACTGAAAATCCTTTGTGTGATTGGTGAGCGAGAGCTACCTGTTATGGATATTGTAAAATCAGTTGGAACCACTCAAAGCAATATTTCTCAGCACATTGATATTTTACGTGAGAAAGAGATTATTACCTCAAGAAGAGAGGGCAGTAAGATCTTATGTAAAGTGCGCGATCCAAATATTCTTAAATTAATGGATGCAATGCAACAGACGTTTTGTCCAATTAACTAATCGTTTAGCGACTCCAACCCAAAACTTTTCTATAATCTAAGAGACTTGCTGCAATTGCACTCTTAGGTCAAACCCGTTTCGATCTGGAATGGATTGGTTTTGCTCATTTAGCTGAAACTGAATCGCATGACTGCTACTATCAACACTTTCATTTGAACTATTATCTTCATCAGCTTCTACTGAGTCTTCACTCAACTCTTGCTTTTCTTCTATTGCTTTAGTTGCAATCTCTACTCTTGCCTGATTTGCCATTTGAATCGCTGAACTGGCTACTTTCATATCCTGACTAGACGGCTCCGCTGGTGCTAAAGCAGCACGCTGAACCACCATCGCTTTCTGCAACGTGGCTTCAGGATCACCCGCAACGGGCGAAACATCAATGCTCACCTCTCCACCAATCGCATAACGTCTACCATCTGGCCCAACCTGATAAGAGTAAGAAGCCCCACCCGTTGAATAACCTCCTGCAGCAGCTTGATGAGCCATTTCATGTGCCCGAACTTCTGCATCTCTAGCTTTTAATTGGTTAATCACCTGCTTGGCTTCATCACTCAGTTCTGTAGAAGAGTTCGTTTGTTCAACAGGTTTTGCAGCAGGACTTTGAGAAGTCTCATCTTCACTATTAGTAGAGGTGTTAGGAGCTGGAATTGATGACTTTTGTTGAACATATTTAGAGCTATCAACGACTGGAACAGACGATTGAGATTGCAACGAATTTTGACCACTGTTTCCCGACAGAGGCACCGGAGTCGCTGTAGAAGAATATAATGTGGCTGACGAAATTGACGTTAACATCTCTTTGACTCAATTTAATAGAGTTAAATTCATTCTAGCAAACCTATAAAAAAACTGCAAAAAGCACTCACAAATCATATAGATATTAACGGTATAGCCATTTACTAAGTTTCTTGCCTAGCATTAACACGGGAAGCTGATAAAATCATTGATACATTAGGTTTTATAGAAAACAATAACAGCCCCTTATAACTAAGGATATTCATGCAAGCTAAGCTTCAAAAAGCCGCACAAATTATTGCCGCAACTAAAGTTCCCAACCTTCCAGAAGAGATTATCCGCTTAAAAGAGGAACTTAATAAAACCTACCCAAATACCGTAACGGTCGCCAATTTAATTGCTCATAACCCGGAACTATTAGGTGATTTTTTAACCTTAGTCAATACTAATGTCACCAATGAAAACACTCAAATCAATGACGCTAAAGC
>JAYENR010000222.1:0-27475 GCA_034722175.1 Pseudomonadota bacterium
AAGCGGGCAAATACACCTCTATACCTTTCAGTAACCAAAGCTGTTCAATCGCCTTTTGGGTACTGAGCTCACCATCTTGGCTTAAAAATAGCGCAATGCGTTCAGCCTTTTTGATGCCATCAAAATCCATTAAATGCTGACAGGCCTGTTCAGAGTGCAGAGCTTGTTGTTCAGAAGTTAAGGATTGACGTTTTTGTCTTAAAGTTTTACGCAGATTGGAGGTGTCCAATTGAGTCATGGGAGAAGTCTTTAAGAATTTAATAAAAAGGAGAGCACAGGGTCACGGACGAAAATCCCTGAACCGAGAGGTACAGGTGGCAGTCTCCACAAAAAGTTTAGGCTTCTCGGGTTAGCAAGCTAACGAGATGCACACCACTTTAAGTTTCTGACCCCAATATAATAATTATCGGAAGGGGGTTTATGCCCGATAACTCTGTGCCGTGAAAACATTATAACACTCTAAAGCCGAAAGCTTTAAGTGTAAGAAGCACGCAGTTAAGCGAAATGTTTAATAATGATTAATAAAGAATAGTGATAATGAAGAGGTGGGAAATCTGTTTAGCATTGATGGAGGTATTAATCTTTAACCAGATCCTGCATAGCAGAATCGACTTGGTCTTCTAAATGTAAGGTATATTGCACCGTCTCTTCTTTCATTTGTAGGTGTTCGTAAGCTAAGTTAAGCGCAACCATTAAGATTTTACTTTCACCTTTTAAACCTTTGGCCTGCTCTAAACGGTCTTCAATTAAGGTCGCCGCTTCAATAAGCCGTGCTTTTTCTTCTGGCTCACAAGGGATTTCAAAGTCATGTTTCATCAAAGTTAGGTTTAACACAGTGTGGCTTCCTTAGTTGGCTTAGGTTCGGGCTTGGGTGCGAACACAGGTGCTGATAGTTTCGCTGAATTTTGCTCAGTCTTTTTTCACCTATAAGTATGGTATTATTCACCAATATTTTAAGATTAACAAGAGATAGTTATTAATGGATTTTGATCAGATTAAAGAAGCCATTGCGCCATTTCCAGAATTAGAGTCGCCATCCTTTATTCAAGGCATGTTGATTGGCCTAATTTGCGGTGACAATGATATTGAAGAAGCGGTGTGGATTAAGAAGTTAATTGAGGAAGCCCAGATTAAAAAGGTCAAAGAATCTTTTTTGGTGGCATTACACGGTATGTTTCAGGATACCAATAACGGTCTAAACGGCAGTGGTTTTGAATTGAATCTTTGTATCCCGGAAGATGAAACCGATATTATTGCTCGCGCAGCGATGTTGGGGCATTTATGTGAAGGTGTGTTGTACGGTTTAGGTTTAGTCGGGCGTTTACAAGATGCTGAGGAATCTGTTTCTAAAGACGTCAGTGAAATCGTTAATGATTTTGGCGATATTGCTCGTATTGATATTGAAGCCTTGGCGCAAGCAAAAGAACTTGGGGATGCAGAAGAGTCTGACTTAATGCAGTTGGTTGAGTTTGTACGCATAGGGGTGATGATGATCAATGAAGAGCTGAATCCAACTCAAGCGGCACCAATTATGCCCGAAGGTATGGATTTGTCAGACCCAGAAACGATTCACTAATTGGATTGTTGTTGCATTCCCTAAAAAATAGATATTAAAAAGAGAGCTAAATGGAACTGGATCAAACCCAATCACTTTTAAAATTTGCCCAACAACAGCGTCAACAGTTATTTGAACAGTTACCTGAGAATAGTGCGGTTCTGGTCTCTTCTGGTCATGAACAGATTCGTAATCGTGATGTTGAGTTTCCATTTCGTGCAGATAGTGATTTCAGTTACCTAACGGGATTTTATGAACCTGATTCTGTTTTGTGCTTAATCAAACAGGCCTCCTCAAAATCCACTGTTTTTGTACGTCCAAAAGATCTTGAACAGGAAACTTGGCAGGGTCGACGTTTGGGGGTAGAAATGGCACCTAAGATGTTATCGGTTGACCAGGCCTATCCAGTTGATGAGTTAGACGAAGTGATGGGTGAGGTCTTAGAGGATATTGAAAACATCTATTTTAGTTTCTCACAGATGTCTTTATGGATGGAGTCTGTAGAGTCTTGGTTGGGTGCTTTGAAAGCGAAGGTGCGTAAAGGTGTGTCAGCTCCAACTAAGCTTTGTGATTTAGATGAGATTATGCATGAAAATCGTGTGATTAAATCGTCACAAGAAATTGAGTGGATGCGTCATGCCGCACAAGTTACAGTTCAAGGGCATTTAGCTGCAATGCGCAGTGTAGTGCCTGGTAAGTACGAGTTTCAAGTTCAGGCCGAGTTAGAGGGCAAGTTTAAGCAACTTGGTTCTCAGCGTGTGGCCTTTAGTACCATCTCTGCCAGTGGCGATAATGCTTGTATTTTGCACTATACTGAAAATTCAGATTTAATTGGTGACCATCATCTGTTGTTAGTTGATGCCGGTGCTGAGATGCATGGTTATGCGGGAGACATTACCACTACATTTCCTGCCAGTGGTAAGTTTACTGAAGAGCAGGCTCAACTCTATTCATTGGTGTTAAAGGCCCAACAAGCCGCAATTAATGTGATTAAACCGGGAGTTTCTTACCATGCACCGCATCAAGAGGTATTAAAGACATTAACAACAGGCCTGGTTGCATTAGGTATTTTAAACGGTGATGTTGACACCTTAATCAAAGAAGAGGCCTGTAAGTCTTTCTTTATGCACGGTACAGGTCACTGGCTCGGCAGGGACGTTCATGATGTCGGTTCTTATAAAGTCGCTGGCCAGTGGCGTGACTTGCAACCGGGTATGGTATTAACCGTTGAGCCAGGTTTGTATATTGCACCGGAAGCCAAAGGGGTAGACGAACGTTGGATGGGTATTGGAATTCGCATTGAAGATGATGTGTTAGTAACCGAATCAGGTCATGAAGTATTAACTCAAGGCTTGCCAAGAACGGTAGATGAGATTGAAAGTTGGATGGCTGAAAATAACCGTTATTTAACTCAAGCCTAAAATCAAAGATAGACTAAAAAATAAGACAGCACGATGGATAAAAAAGTTTTGCAAACAGATGTGGTGATTTCGGGCGGAGGGCCAGTTGGCTTAATGCTGGCAATCGGATTATCTCAGAAAGGTTTTCAGGTGGTGTTAGCTGAAAAATTTAAGCCTGTCGATTCACTGTCAGAAGTTAAAAATTCATTTGATGGCCGCGTACTGGCTCTGTCTTATGGCTCTAAATTGATTCTAGAGCAGCTTGAATTATGGTCATCTTTATCTGAATTTGTCACCGCTATTCAGCATGTCCATGTTTCACAAAAAGGTTATTTGGGGATGACCAAATTACATGCCGATGAAGCCGGAGTTCCCGCTTTAGGTTACAGCGTTCAATCAAGTGATTTGGGACACGTATTGTGGCAAAAAGCCAATCAACAAGAAAATATAACGATCTTATGTCCAGCTTCTTTGCAGGATTTTCAACAAGATGAATCAGCTGTTACAGCTGATATTGAAATTGAAGGTGAATTACTTCAGGTTGAAGCTAAACTGATTGTTGGCGCAGACGGTACGGATTCTCGTGTTCGAAAAATCTTAGATTTACCTTTGGAAGAAAAATCTTACCAAGCCTATGGTGTGATTGCTCAAATTGAGACCGAGCAACATCCTCTGGGTTGGTCTTATGAACGTTTTACCGAACAAGGCCCAGTTGCATTATTGCCGATGCACGGACATTTTCATAAAGCGGTCATGGTCTGCCCAGAAGATCAGATTGAAGAGATTAAGTCATTAACCGATGAGCAGTTTATTGAACGTTTTGCTGACAAGATGGGCGAGCGTTTGGGGTGTTTTGTTTCAGTCAGTCCTCGTATGGCTTATCCACTAAAAGAGACTTATGTACCCCAAATGGTGTCTGGTCGAGCGATTTTAATGGGCAATGCTTCACACACTCAACACCCCGTTGCCGCACAAGGTTTGAATTTGGGCATTCGAGATATCGGCGAGTTTTTAGCTGGCTTGCAAACTCAGCAAGATTTGAATGATATGCAGCTGTTGCAGCATTATGCGGATTCTCGCAAACAGGATCATGAAAAGGTGATGGGGTTGACGGACAGTTTAATTCAAGTGTTTCAACATACCTCACCTCTCGTCGGGCATTTACGAGGCATTGGTTTAATGGCTATGCAAGTCGCACCTAAATTAAGAAAACGTTTTACCAAATTTGCTATGGGAGGCAGTCAGTCATGAAGAAGGTTCAGTTAATTAATGCTGAAGATGCGGTCTCCCAGAAATGGGATGTAATTGTTGTCGGTGGTGGCATGGTTGGAGCGGCTTTAGCGGTCGGGTTGGGGCAAAAAAAATTTAAAGTGTTAGTGTTAGAGCGTCAGCAACCTGAACTGTCGTGGGATGAAAACTCACCTTATCAGACACGTGTCAGTGCTTTGACGCGAGCTTCAGAAAAAATCATCAAAAACTTAGGTGCTTGGCAAGGTATTAAAAGTCGTCGCTATCACCCTTTTACGGCGATGCACGTTTGGGATGAGATTACGCCTGCGGAAGTCCATTTTTCAGCGTCCGACATGGGAGAACCTAATTTAGGTTATACCGTTGAAAATAGTATTATCCAAGCTTCACTATGGGAGCAGATGGGTGAATTAAATAATATACACGTCTTGTTAGATGTAAAGCTTGAAACACTGGATTTACAAACTGACCAGGCCTGTTTGGTTTTAGAAAACGTCGGTGAGTTGAAAGCAGATCTAGTGGTCGCAGCAGATGGTGCTATGTCTCAAGTTAGGCAGATGGCAAATATCGGTCTTGAAACCCACGATTACGAACAGTGTGCCGTTGTAGGTTGTGTTAAAACTGAGTTACCACACCAAGACACCTGTTGGCAGCGTTATCGTAAGGATGGGCCGTTTGCTTATCTATCTATGGGGAATAACGTCAGTTCAATTGCTTGGTATTTACCGACTGATAAAATGCAGTGGGCATTGTCATTGTCGGATAAAGAGTTTGCAGAGGCGATTTCTGAAGCTTCAGATTGGAAGTTAGGTTCGGTAACGGAAGTGGCGGAAAGAGCGGCGTTTCCATTGACACGTCGCCACGCTGAGCACTATGTCAAACCGCACTTGGCCTTAGTGGGGGATGCGGCACATACTATTCACCCTCAAGCAGGTCAAGGAGTCAACTTGGGGTTGTTGGATGCAGCAGCTTTAATTGATACCTTAGTCGATGCACGCCAGCGAAATAAGCCGATCGGGCAGTTTTCTGTATTGAGAAGCTATGAACGTTGGCGTCGTGGTGATAATGCGATTGTACAGCGTTCTATGGAGGGTTTTGATTGGCTGTTTAAACAAGATGCATCGCTTAAAGCAACGGTTAGAAGAGGTCTATTGCCAGCTGTAAACCGTTTGACCCCCGTTAAGAACTGGTTGATGGCACAGGCTTTAAATGGTCGAGAAGCCTTGCCAGAGTTAGCGAAGTAATTATAGTCATTATGATCCGTATAAAGAGATAAGAGTTAAGTAGAGTTTATGAATTTCAAAACGATATTGGGAATTGCCGGTGTTCACTATCGTGAAAATGCTAGGGCAAAACGTATAGGATCACAGTTTGAAATTTTGGTACTAATTGCGTTATTAGCCGTATTTGTACAAGTGTTGTTGTATTACTCAGAGTCTGAGTTGGATACTCAGTGGGTTTCGGTGTTAATTTGGGTTGTGTTTACTGCAGAGTTGATTGTAAACCTTTTTAATGTGACAGATAAGGTTCGGTACTTACGGCAAAACTGGATGAATGTTTTGATTGTGATTGTGGCTTTCCCTTGGATTGCCTGGGGAAGCGATTGGGCGGTGGTGATCCGTTCATTAAGGCTTTTGCTGTTTCTAAGGTTTTTTGCCCACTTTTATAAGGATATGGTTGCCATTCTAAAGCGCCATAAGTTAGGTCAAATATTAATGGGGGCGGCCTTTCTGATTGTCGGTTCAGGCGGAATGTTTGCTTATATTGAAGATCGAGATATTCTAGATGGAATTTGGTATTCACTGGTAACCGTTACCACGGTTGGTTATGGGGACATTGTTCCAGAAACAGAATCAGGACGAATTTTTGGTGGCCTGCTGATTTTATTTGGTGTGGTGTTGTTCTCTTTAGTCACCGCAAATATCTCAGCATTCTTGATTGGTACAGGACAGCGTAAACAAGAGCGAGAGATTTTAGAATATGTGCACTCGATGGAAGAGCGTATTGAGCAACAAAGCAAAGATAATCAGCAACATGTTGAGATGATTGTGAAACATATGACAAAAGAAATACGTGAGCTAAAAGAACAAATTAAAGAGATAAACTCTAAGTAATACAAGTTGTTACCCTATAGGAGTTGTTGAAAATGCTTATTAAGTCAGGTGTAAAGCCTTTATAAGGGCATTAAATGTTTGACTTTTGAGTATGAAAAGCCTATATTTTCAACGCTCAATAAAATTATTTATCGCCCATAAAGGAAATTTTCGAATGGCAGATAGACGTCTCCAAGTCTTCCACACTGTAGCTAAGGTAATGAGTTTTACTAAAGCGGCAGAAACCCTTCACATGACACAGCCTGCGGTTACTTTCCAAGTAAAGCAGTTAGAAGATTTCTTTAACACCCGTTTGTTTGATCGAACGCATAACAAAATAACTTTAACTGAAGCGGGTAAGGTTGTTTATGACTATGCTGATCAGATTCTTGAGCACTACGAGAAGATGAATAGCGAAGTGCGCGAGTTAACGGGTGAGGTAACCGGTAGTTTAGTGATTGGAGCCAGTACCACTATTGCCGAGTATATGTTGCCGAGTTTATTGGGGGCGTTTAAAAAGCAATTTGAAGATGTAAATATTCGTTTGCAAGTTGGGAATACGGATGCGATCGTATCTATGGTTGAAAACAATATGATCGATCTAGGTCTTGTTGAAGCACCGGTTCACAATAAAAACTTGGAAGTAGATGTTTGTCGTTTAGATGAGATGCAGTTGATTTGTCCTTTAGACCATCCGTTGGCTAAACGTGACAAAGTCGCAATTGAAGATTTAAGAAAGTACGCTTATATCTCTCGTGAAGAAGGTTCTGGATCTCGTTCAGTTATTGATAACTATATTCGTGAGCAAGGCTTTAGTTACAGCGACTTAAACGTTGTGATGGTGTTAGGTAGTCCTGAAGCGGTAAAAATGGCGGTTGAGTCAGATGTGGGTGTGGCAATTGTATCGCGTACGACTTTAACCAAAGAGTTAAAGTTAGAAACGTTAAAAGCGATTCCTTTAGATCCGCCAATTATGCGTCCATTTTCTCATGTGCGTCAGAAGCATAAGTTCCGCCACCGTGCAGTTGGTGAATTGTTAGACTTTGCAATTACCTATTGTCGTGATAAGGCTGTTGAGCAAGGTTTCCAGCTTCCAGAAGAAGTGTTAAGAGAACGTAAAAACTAGATAAAACTGAGTCTTAAAATACAAAAAAAGGCCGCTAATTATTATTAATTAGCGGCCTTTTTTGTATTCAGAATTTACTCTAGTTAAAGTGAATCTGAAGCAAATAGAGCCAATCGAGAACGTTCTCCTTGTTGCAAGGTGATATGAGCACTGTGTTGCCAGTTTTTGAAACGATCAACTACGTAGGTTAAACCACTGGTCGTTTCGGATAAGTACGGTGAGTCGATCTGGCCAATATTACCAATACAAATAATTTTGGTACCTTGACCCGCACGAGTAATTAAGGTTTTCATCTGTTTTGAGGTTAAGTTTTGTGCTTCATCTAGAATGATAAATTTATTTTGGAAGGTGCGTCCACGCATAAAGTTCAATGATTTGATTTTAATGCGTTTACTTAACAGGTGTTGAGTGCTCTCTTTTTCCCAGTCAGGGGAGTCTGTACCTTCAGCACCGGTCAAAACCTCTAGGTTATCCATTAAGGCACCCATCCACGGGGTCATTTTCTCCTCTTCCGTTCCTGGTAAGAAACCAATGTCTTCACCAATTGGAATGGTGGCGCGAGTCATAATAATTTCGTTGTAGATGTTTGAGTCTAAAGTTTGTTCGAGGGCAGCGGCTAATGCTAATAAGGTTTTACCGGTTCCAGCAATTCCCAGTAAAGAGACAAAATCAATATCAGGATCCATTAGGAAGTTCATGGCCATATTTTGTTCTGGGTTGCGAGCTTCGATGCCCCAAACTCCGTTGGAGCCTTTTCCAAAGTCATCAAGATATTCTAAGGTGGCTTTTCCATTCTCAACCGAACGTACAATAGCGTTAAAGCCCGCTTCATTTTCACTGATTAGACACTCGTTAGCATACCAAGGGCAATCATCAGGCACATCAAGTTCATAGAAGGTTCGGCTACCTTCCTGCCAAGACTTCATGTTTTTGCCTGTCTCTTCAAAAAAGTGCTCGGGCAGTGTTTCCCAACCAGTGTAAAGTAGGTCAGCATCTTCTAAAACACGGTCATTATAGTAATCTTCTGAGTGCAGTCCGACTGCGGAAGATTTGATTCGCATGTTAATGTCTTTGGTAACCAAGGTAACATTACGATTTGGGAAATGATCCTTTAAGGCCAGTCCTGTTTGTAAAATGTGGTTGTCGGCTTTGTGGCTCGGTAAAGAGATTGGCAGTTCAGCTAATAGAGGTTCGGTTTCAAAAAACAGTTTTCCAAGATGCAGTTCATCTTTGTTGCTGCTTGGATGAATCCGTTCAAGAGGAAGGCCAAGTTTAATCTCTTCAAAGCTAGCGTCGCTAATGATTTGATCAATTAGGCGGTTGGTTTCACGAACGTTGCGTGAAACTTCAGACATTCCTTTTTTACCTGCATCCAGCTCCTCTAATACGGTCATGGAAATAAAGATGTCATGCTCTTCAAAGTTAAAGAGTGCCATGGGGTCATGCATTAAAACGTTGGTATCTAATATAAACAGTCGTTTTGCTTCATTGGTCATTGAACTATCTCACTTTAATAAAGTTTTTTGAAATGGGGCGTAATTTATTTTTGTTAATCAATCTCTTTAAGCTTTGCTAGCACTTCTGCTGCATGGCCTTTGACTTTAACTTTTAACCATTCGGATACAATTTTCCCGTCTGGGTTAATTAAGAAGGTGCTGCGAACAATCCCCATATACTCTTTCCCAAAATTTTTCTTGAGTTGGTAGGTGCCGAACTGATTGCATAACACCGCGTCTGGATCGGATATAAGTTCAAAGCTGAAAGCCTGTTTGCTTTTAAAGTTTTCATGGCGTTTCATTGAATCCATTGAAACTCCAAAAATCTGGCAATTCAATTTTTCAAATTCACTTTGAAGTTCGGTGAAGTCTTTGCCTTCTGTTGTGCAGCCAGGTGTACTGTCCTTAGGATAGAAGTACAGAACCGTATATTTACCCTTCAGGTTTTCTTGGGTAATAGTTTGATCTGAGGTTGCTGGTAAAGAGAAGTCTGTGATCTGGTCGCCTAGCTGTAAAGTCATCGTAGTATGATTCCTAAATTAAATTGAAGATGGTTTCAGTATGACGAGTTTTGGAATGGGTTTCAATCCTTAAAATTATGATTGTGACATAAGTATAAATTCAGCGGTTTTATAGGGTCTTGGAGCAAGCAATTTTGGTTGAAGTGTAGGTGTGGAAAGGGTAAGATTACTCTTTTTGAATTTGCGTTAATTTATTGGAGAAATTTGCTGTGTTTAGAGGCAGTATGGTGGCGTTAGTCACGCCTATGTTGGAAGACGAATCTGTAGATTTCGATACTTTGGAAAAGTTGGTTGAGCTTCATATTGAAGCGGGAACTGATGCCATTGTTGCTGTGGGGACCACGGGTGAATCTGCAACCTTGAATATGCAAGAACATTGTCAGGTTGTAAAGTTTGTTGTCGACAAGGTAAATAAACGTGTTCCTGTTATTGCAGGTACCGGAGCAAACTCAACCAGTGAAGCAATTGAGTTAACGCAGTGTGCCAAAGAGGTAGGTGCGGATGCCTGTTTATTGGTTTCGCCTTATTACAATAAGCCAACTCAGGAAGGTTTGTATCTGCACCATAAGCAAATTGCAGAAACGGTAGATATTCCGCAAATTCTTTATAATGTACCAGGGCGTACGGCTGTAGATATGTTGCCTGAAACGGTGATTCGTTTATCAAACATCAAAAATATTATTGGTGTAAAAGAAGCGACAGGCGATTTAAGTCGTGTGGCTCAAATAAAAGCTGGCGTACCGGCAGAATTTGACCTGTACACGGGTGATGATGCATCTGCGGTTGATTTTATTCTTGCTGGTGGGCATGGTGGTATCTCTGTTACCGCAAATGTGACACCTAAACTTTGTCATGAGGTTTATAAGGTAGCGTTAGCAGGTAATGAAGAGGAAGCACGACGTTTGGATACACCTCTAGCTGGATTACACCAAGATTTATTTGTGGAGTCGAACCCGATTCCTGTGAAATGGGCTTTAGCGGAGATGGGCTTAATAGGAACGGCAATACGCCTTCCATTAACGGTTTTATCTGAAGAGAGTCAACCTGTTGTGAAAGCAGCGATGCAGAAAGCTGGCATTGCTTAGTTTTACGAAACAATTTAAGAGTACATTGTTGAACATGAAGCAAGCACCTACAAAATTATTACCGCTGATCGTTGCATTTTCATTCGTTGGCTTAAGTGGCTGTTCAAGTATTTCAAGCTTGATGGGCGAAGAAGAAACTGATTATCGAGTTAACGAAACACAGTTAGCAAAAAACCTTGAGATGCCGCCAAACTTATTTCATCCATCGAAAAAACAGTCTCAAATGGAAGTTGTTTTTCAAAGCCAACAGGCCACTCCTGCAGAACAAAAAGCAACTATTCCAACTTATCAAGTTGAAGGTGTGTCTATTCAATCAAATTTATCCGAACGTTGGTTAGAGCTAGATACAGCAAACAGTGATCATGTTTGGCAGAGTGTAAAACGTTTTATGACGACACTTGGGATGCAAGTTGAAGAAGAACGTAAAGATATCGGAATTATCAAAACGGGCTTTACCAAACGTACTGAGTTGGCTCCACTTGATGATGTAGGTCCTTTGACTAAGTTATTTAATAGTTGGCGCCCAGAGTTGGCAGAAGGAATTTATGATCGTTTTGTGGCTCGTGTTGAGACGGATGAAGCTGCAAATAAAACGCGGGTTTATTTCCATCACCATATGTTGTATTCACCCGATACTAATGAAGAGATTACCGGGGATGATCGTTGGAGAGTAAAACCTTATAATCCAGTGTTTGAAGCTGAAGCTTTGTATCAAGCGATGATCTTTTTTGGTTCAAATTCAGAAGTGGCGTTAGCTCAGCTGAAAACAACTGGAAAAATGTCTGAGATGTTTGAAGGTGAACAAGAGTTAGAAGGCCTCATTCTGCATGCAAACTTATCTCAAAGTTGGGGTTATTTACAGGCGATGGTTTACCGCGCAGATTGGCAGGTTGAGCAATCGATGCCAGCAACTTACGATATGTGGGTCAAGGTACCAGCAGAAGCACGAGCCGAAGGTTCCTTTATATCTAAGTTGGCTTTCTGGAAGTCTGAAGATGATAAGGTCGAACTGCCTGAAGTGGTATTGCTGAAGCTTACAGCAGACGAAAAAGATTCTAACCGCACGTTCTTAACAGCAAACGTTAAAGAAGGTGAATCACCTTTAACCGCAGAGAAAAGAAAATATCTTTTTGAAAAGCTCGGCTTATTGGGACAGTAACAAGATTTTAGTTTTTAGACCCTCGTTCTTCGGGGGTTTTTGTTTTTTGAAGGACAAAAGTTATGCAAATTATTTGGGGAAAATCAGCTCACTCTGACTACCGTATGAATCAACTTCTTACTAAGTTGAAAACTGTTGGTAAGATTGATGCAATTCGCTCTCAATTTATCTACTTTATTGATTTGGACGGTGCTTTAACCGATACCGAAGTATCCCATCTTAAGGTTCTATTAAATAATTCAGAAGAGTGTTTTGATGCGGAATTAGTTGCGGGGAGCTGTGTTGTCACGCCTCGTTTGGGTACGATTTCTCCATGGGCTTCAAAAGCGACTGATATTACCCATACTTGTGGAATTGAGCATATCCACCGTATTGAGCGTGGTGTGGTCTATTTTATGCAAGGTGTTGCCGAAGCAGAGCAACCTGCTATGGAGGCATTGCTGCATGATCGTATGATGGAGCAGGTTTTTCATGAGTTTGCTCCTTTAGAAGGCCTGTTTTCACACCAGTCACCAAAGCCTTACTCTACCGTTGATATTTTAGGTGGCGGACGTGATGCATTGGTTGCTGCAAATGCTACTATGGGATTGGCGTTAAGTAGTGATGAAATTGATTATTTGGTTGATGCATTTAATGGTTTGAAACGTAACCCAGTCGATGCAGAGTTAATGATGTTTGCTCAAGCAAACTCAGAGCATTGTCGTCATAAAATTTTTAATGCCGATTGGACCATTGACGGTGAAGATAAGCCGAACTCTCTGTTTGGAATGATCCGTAACACCTATCAGAAAAATCCAGAAGGAGTGTTATCTGCTTATAGCGATAACGCTGCGGTCGTAGAGGGCTATAAAGCGACTCGTTTCTTCCCTAACCCTGATGGACATCAGTACGGTTATAACGAAGAAAATGTTCACTTTCAAATTAAAGTTGAAACGCACAACCACCCAACTGCGATTTCACCGTGGCCAGGTGCGGCAACCGGCTCAGGTGGTGAAATTCGTGATGAAGGGGCGACAGGACGAGGTTCTAAACCAAAGTCAGGTTTGACTGGCTTTACAGTTTCTAACTTGAATATTCCAGGGTTTAAACAGCCTTGGGAGCGTGACTACGGTAAGCCTTCACGTATTGTATCGCCATTTGAAATTATGATTGAAGGGCCGCTAGGTGCGGCTGGCTTTAATAACGAATTTGGTCGTCCAGCGATTAATGGTTATTTTCGAACTTATGAAAACCCATTGATGACCAATGATGGCGAAGAGATGCGCGGTTACCATAAGCCGATTATGTTAGCAGGTGGCCTAGGGAGTATCCGAGACGAGCATGTTCTTAAAAATGATATCCCAGTAGGTGCTAAATTGGTGGTTCTTGGTGGACCAGCGATGCTAATCGGTTTAGGTGGAGGGGCTGCCTCATCAATTGAAACCGGTTCTGGTGAAGAGAGTTTGGACTTTGCCTCTGTGCAACGTGAAAACCCAGAAATGGAACGTCGTGCGCAAGAAGTGATTGACCGCTGTACTTATTTAGGTGAGAACTCGCCGATTGCATCGATTCATGATGTGGGTGCGGGTGGTATCTCTAATGCGTTCCCTGAATTAGTGAATGATGCTGGCAAAGGTGGGCGTATCAATCTACGTTCTGTGATTAATGACGAGCCGGGTATGTCTCCAATGGAAATTTGGAGTAACGAGTCACAAGAGCGTTATGTTATTGCGATCTATCCGGATCAAATAGAACAGTTTGAAGCAATTTGTAAACGTGAACGTTGTTTGTATGCGATTGTCGGTGAAGCGACCAAAGAACAAGAGTTGATCGTTCATGATACCGTGTTTGATAACAATCCTGTCGATATGCCGTTGAATGTTCTGTTAGGTAAGCCGCCTAAAATGCATCGTACTGCTGATTCTCGTTTGATTCCACAGCCTGGTTTTGAAACGGCGGTCATTGACTTGGAAGAGGCAACGGAGCGCCTATTAAAGTTACCAACCATCGCCAGCAAATCATTTTTAATCACGATCGGTGATCGCAGTATTACTGGAATGGTGACACGTGACCAAATGGTGGGGCCTTATCAGGTTCCAGTTGCGAATGCTGGGATTACTTGTGCCGACTATAAAGGTTATACCGGTGAAGCGATGGCTTCTGGTGAGCGTCCGCCAGTAGCATTGATTAATCCTAAGGCATCGGCTCGTTTGTCGATTGCTGAAGCGATTACCAATATTGCTTGTGCCAAAATTTCAAAAATGAGTGACATTAAAATCTCTGCAAACTGGATGGCAGCAGCAGGGCATGACGGTGAAGATTCTGCTCTATATGATGCGGTTGAAACCGTTGGTCTAGAGTTGTGTCCGGCATTAGGAATTGCTGTGCCGGTGGGTAAAGATTCCATGTCTATGAAAACCGTTTGGCAAGATGGAGATGAATCTAAAGCGGTGATTTCACCGGTTTCATTGAATATCACAACGTTTGCACCTGTTGAAAATGTACGTAAAACAGTGACACCAGAGTTAAGAACAGACTTAGGTGACACTGAGTTATTGGTGATCGACTTAGGTAAAGGTCAAAACCGTGTTGGCGCTAGTTGTTTAGCTCAGGTTTATAACCAAATTGGCGATGTCTCTGCCGATTTAGACGATGCACAAGATTTATTGAATCTATTTGATGCAACTCAATCGCTAATGGCTAGCGATTTAATGTTGGCTTACCATGACCGTGCTGATGGTGGTCTATTAGTAACATTATTAGAGATGGCTTTCGCTGGTCACTGTGGTTTGAATGTGGATGTTTCCGCATTAGGAAGTGAATCGACGGCTGCTTTATGTGCGGAAGAAGTTGGAGTGGTTATTCAGGTTAAAGCTGCAGATAGAGCCGCGGTAGATGCGGTTCTAGCTAAATATGACCTGTCTTCGATGTCACATTGGATTGGTTCACCATCTACAGATGATCAAATTCAGATTAATGCCCACGGTAAAACAATACTGGCTAAATCTCGTAAAACACTGCAATCTTGGTGGTCTGAAACCAGTTTCCGTATGCAATCACTACGTGATAATGAGGCCTGTGCAGAACAGGAGTTTTCGGCCATTGAAAATGATGAAAATACGGCTTTATCCGTTCAAGTTTCATTTGATGTTAATGACGATATTACTGCGGAGTTTGTTGGTCAACCACGTCCAAAAGTTGCGATTTTACGTGAACAGGGGGTGAACGGTCAGCAAGAGATGGCAGCGGCTTTTGATAAAGCTGGCTTTGATGCAGTTGATGTTCATATGACAGACGTCTTATCTGGTGCCGTTCAGTTTGCAGATTATCGTGGCCTTGTTGCTTGTGGTGGGTTCTCTTATGGGGATGTTTTAGGTGCCGGTCGCGGTTGGGCAAATTCAATTTTGTTTAACGATACGGCACGTTCTGAATTTGAAGACTTCTTTAAGCGAGAAGATACTTTTACATTAGGAGTTTGTAATGGTTGTCAGATGCTTTCTAACCTAAAAGAGATCATTCCAGGAGCTGAAAGCTGGCCTGCATTTGTTCGTAATGAATCGGAGCAATTTGAAGCCCGTTTCTCATTGGTGGAAATTGATGAGTCGCCATCGGTATTGTTACAGGGCATGAAGGGCACACGCATTCCGGTCGCTGTGGCACATGGTGAAGGACGCATGGACTTTGGTAACGGATCTACAGCAGACGTAGCAGGCCTGGTTGGTTTGCGTTATGTGGATTCTGTTGGTAACCCAACCGAAGCTTACCCTGCAAACCCGAATGGGTCTGCTAATGGTATGACAGGTCTAACAACTACTGATGGCCGTGTGACCATTATGATGCCTCACCCAGAACGAGTATTTAGAACAGTACAGAATTCATGGCATCCTGATGAGTGGTTAGAAGACGCTCCTTGGATGCGTATGTTTAGAAACGCGCGTAAATGGGTCGGTTAATTCCGGTTCTTAAATTTGATATTAGAAAGTTCTTATAAATAAAATCTTATAGTCAATAATATTCCTTTATTTGACTTTAGGGTCTTAATTACTTACATTTGTCAGACTTTATTTTAAAGCCCTCTCACAGAGTGGGCGAATCTTAAAACTAAAACGGAGAGAGACCACATGTCTTTAAATCGTCGTGAATTTTTACACGTAATGTCTATGGCTGCAGCAGCTGGAATGTTACCTGGTACAGCAAATGCAATGTCTGGTGGTTCAGATAAAGCGGCAGCAGCTAAAGCTTCTGCTGAAATCTATAACCAGCCTATGAAAGGTAAGGTTCGTCTACTTCACATTACTGATACACACGCTCAGTTAAAGCCTATTTATTTCCGTGAACCTAACGTTAACTTAGGTACTGGTCCAGCTTTCGGTCAGCTTCCTCACGTTGTAGGGACTAAGCTTTTAAAAGAGATCGGTGTTAAAGAAAACACACCTCTAGCGCACGCTTTCTCATACCTAAACTTCCAAGATGCTTCTGAGCAGTACGGTAAAGTGGGTGGTTTCGCACACGTTAAGACTTTGTTAGACAAGCTTCGTGAACAAGCGGGTGGTCAAGCGAATACTTTAACGATGGACGGTGGTGATTTATGGCACGGTTCAGGTACTGCACTATTCACACGTGGTATGGACATGGTTGAAGCGTCTAACCTTTTAGGTGTAGACATTATGACTGGTCACTGGGAATTCACTTACGGTGAAGCAGAAGTTCTTAAGAACCTAAACGCATTTAAAGGTGAATTCTTAGCGCAAAACGTGCGTATCAAAGAAGACTCTTTATTTGGTGATGAGTACCTAGAAATGGTTGAAAACCACGGTGGTACTGGTCTTTACTCTGAAGATGAAGCACGTGCATTCAAACCTTATACAATCAAAATTGTAAATGGTGAGCGTATTGCGGTTGTTGGTCAAGCTTTCCCACGTACTGCGAACGCTAACCCACAGTCTAACTTCCCTGATTGGTCTTTCGGTCTTCGTGAAGATGCACTTCAAGAAACTGTTGATAAGATTCGTTCTGAAGAGAAGGTTGCGGCGATCGTAATGATCTCTCACAACGGTATGGATGTTGATATCAAGATGGCATCACGTATTAACGGTATTGATGCAATCTTCGGTGGTCATACACACGATGGTATCGCTAAAACAACACCAGTTAAAACACCTGAAGGTGGTGTTTGTCACGTAACTAACGCCGGTTCTAACGGTAAGTTTGTTGGTTGCATGGATTTAGACATCGTTAAAGGTAAGCTTAAAGGTGTGGATTACAAGTTACTGCCTGTATTCTCAAACATCCTAGATGCGGATCAAGAAGTTCAAACTTTCATTGATCACCTATACACTAAAAAGTATGACACAGACATCGTTGAGTCTCGTGACCCATCACGTGCATACAGCAAAGATCGTCTAGGTAAGACTTACGGTGAAATCCTAAATGAAGAGCTAGCAGTAGCAGAAGATACACTTTACCGTCGTGGTAACTTCATGGGTACTTGGGATCAAATCATCGTAAACTCTCTACGTGAAGAGCACGACGCACAAATCGCAATGTCTGCGGGTGTACGTTGGGGTACTTCAGTTCTAGCGGGTGAGATGATCACTATGGAACGTGTAATGGATGAAACTTCAATGACTTACGGTGAAACTTACAAGTCTGAAGTAACGGGTGCGCAAATGAAGGATATCTTAGAAGGTATCTGTGAAAACCTATTCCAAAAAGACCCATACCTACAGTCTGGTGGTGATATGGTTCGTCTTGGTGGTATGGACTATACTTGTGAGCCAAATGCGTCACTAGGTAACCGTATCTCTGAAATGCGTTTAGATGATGGAACACCACTAGAAGCAAGCAAAACTTACTCTGTTGCTGGTTGGGCGCAGGTTGAAGCAGTAGGTGATGGTCGCCTAATGTGGGACGTTGCTGCTGATTACCTACGTCGTAACAAGAACGATATGAAGCTTAAGAAGGTTAACCATCCTAAGCTTAAGGGTGTTAAAAACAACCCTGGTATCGAAGCATACCCAGGTGAAATGGCTTAATTCTTTAAGTTATTTAACGCTTAATAAAAAGCCGGCTTTATGCCGGTTTTTTTGTGTCTGGAATTTGTGTTTAAAAAATTATCTGTGGTTGCTGACAACTGTGGTGTACAGTTTGATTAACTTTTAAGGAGTGTTGAAGCATTGGCGTTAACGGAGGGTGATTGGGCTATTGAATTGGCTTACACTTGGGAGAGGTAAGGTAAGCCTGTGTTACAGTTTGTTTGTTTAAGAACCCGCTGAACAGAGGTTTTTTGATACCTTATGGCGTTTAATTAATTGACCATTTTGGTCTTTGTAATCAATTTGAATCTGATCCTTAAGTCCAAAATACGCCATATCGTCAAAGATTCTGTTTTGACAGTATTGATCAACCATTCCTAAAGTAAAGGTGCTCTGGAAGTTAAGACCATTCACACGACCGCCTTTAATTAAGGTTTCAGTGACTAATGTCTCATAAGCTTTTAATGGATCATGCACCACTTGAAGTATGATCTTGTTGCCTTTTTGAATGGTGTTGATTTGGTCTACCCCTTTTAAAGACAGGGATTGACGGCTGTTATTCGTAATAAATCCATTATTAAACTGAGATAAGCTTTCAACAATGTTTGCTTGAGCAAAGCTCTGTTGAGTGGGTAGGCCTGCCAAAAAAGTGGCGGCAACGCTTGCTTGTAGAATAGATTTAAAAGACATTTAGAATCACTTGTTATTTAATTTTTCAAAGTGTAACTGAAATTTATGTAAAAAGATAACATTTATTCACGAGTACAAATTAATTTACCTTAATAAGTCATGGTGCGCTTTTGGTTTTATAGCGATTAATGTTAAAGTTTGCGCTTTCATTGTAACAGCTGTTTATGTCCTCTGTTAGGATTTAGCAAAAAAAGCAGTTGGCTGACGCAAAGGATAAAAGATGATTGAGAAACTATTTTGTGCTAACCAGGAATTTAATGATGATGCGATTGCTGCTGTTCTAGAGAAACAGTATCAGTTTGCTATTCCCGAAGGTTCTTTGGGTCGTTTACAAGATATGGCCGTCCGTCTTGCCAGTCATCAGTGCTCACCAACGCCACAAATAACGCAGCCATGGGTGAGCCTATTTGCGGCAGATCACGGTGTGTTTGCCGAAGATGTATCAGAATCTCCACAGGAGATGACTGCACAGTGGGTTCAAACTTTCTGTGAAGGTAAATCTGCAATTAACGCGATGGCGGACTTCTCGAAAATGAGTGTTGAGATGGTGGATGTGGGTGTCGTCTCTGAACTGGCAGAGCAGCCAAATTTAATTCAATCTAAAATTGCGGCAGGCACACATAACTTCACTAAACAGCCGGCGATGAGCCAAGAGCAGCTCATTCAGGCTATGGAAATTGGAATGGCTGCGGCTGAACGTGCCAAAGAGGCCGGAGCGGACCTATTTATCTCGGGTGAAGTCGGTGTGGCTAATACTACATCTGCGATTGCAATGATGTCCGTTTTAAGTGGCAAAGAGGCGGGAGAACTCTTAATTATGGGGCACTCTCGTTTGATGCGCAGTGACCGCCATAAAGCTGAGCTGATTAAGCAGGCGTTAGAATTGCATAAAGAGGCATTAACTTCACCATTACGCATTTTGCAAGTGTTAGGTGGGTTTGAAACGGCAGCGCTATGCGGGGCTTATATCCGTTGTGCTCAATTAGGCCTAACCGTTGTTGTCGATGGGTTTATGGCAAGTGTGGCCGCTTGGATTGCAGATTTAGTGAGTCGTAATGATCAGCTAATGCACTGTAAATCTGTGGAAATGATGATGGATTTAGGCAAGTATTCAGTACCTGAAACCTTGTTTTGTATTTGCGGCAACTGCCCTAGACTGGTTGAGTGGTGTTTTTTCTCACATCAATCAGCCGAAAATATGCATGAACTACTGCTGGAAATTTTAGCGGTTGATCCTATTGTGAAGTTTGATATGAGATTGGGGTTAGGGACCGGTGCGGCCTTAGTTGTTCCTTTAATTCAACAGGCCTGTGCCGTACAAAATCATTTGGCAAGTTTTGTGGTTGAGCAAGATAAAGCAAACGGGGAAGAGCTTGAACCAGTTAGCTGTAATTTTGTTGATTAAAACTGTTTAAATTACTGGTAGATCGAATCCTGTTTTACTAATCTAGTTTTCGGTTTATTGGTATGAGAGACAGTGGTGAATTAATGTTAATGTCTTGTGATGTGGAGCAGAAGGGGGAAAACTGATAAAAAGCTTTGCCCAGAGAAGTGGGGCAAAGCTTATGTTTGTTATTGTACTTTTAGATACGAATAACCTTCACTCTGAAGAATAGCGATTTTAGCTACACCCGATGGTGCAAACTCAATTCCGTCATAGACTTTGGCTTGTTCTAAACCAACCTCATCACGTGTTTTGTCACACAAGTGAACCTGCACATCACGGGTATTGATCAGAGCATCTAAACGACCTTTAAACTCATCACGTCGATCGAGTAATGGTTTACCTGCTTCATAAGGTGTTTTTTTCAGATTGTCATCGGTTGTGAAGCGTAATCCAAAACCTACAAACACCAGATGAACTTCGGCTTCCATTAACTCGGATTCATAATAGTTCATAATATTATTGATCGAAGTCAGAGTGGCTGAATAACGCGTTGGATCTTTAAAGTCCACGTGATAAACCACCTTAGCACCGTCATCGGCCGCCATCGCTTGGCTAGTGACTAAAGCAGGAGCCAGTGCAATCGCGCCTGAAAGAAGCAGTGTTTGAATTGACTTTTTCATGATATTTCCTCTGTTTTTATTATTAATCCAAACCTAACAGGCCTGGTGATTAACTAATTTTTGTAATTTCTCGTGAAGTTTCAATCGACTGAATGGCTTCATTAACTCGTTTAAACAGCGTTTGACTGTCCTCTTCAGGCTTACGCAACTCTGTCACACCAGCTTGACTGGTTAAGCAAGTAGTAGTGTCGTCTTCAAGTTTAATGGTTTGACCTGAAATAGTCTCTTGCGCCAGTTTAGCAATACGAAATGCATCCACCGCTTTTATTTCTGGTAACACCACCATAAATTGATCACAGCTTAAACGACCAATGTAACCTAACTCTTTGACGATGGTTTCAATCGAATGTGCCGCCATTGAGATCGCTTTATCGCCCATCTCATGGCCGTAGCCATCAGTGATACGTTTAAAACAGTCTAGGTTGATTTTAATTAATGAGATCGGCTGGGTGTTCAATTTAGCTTTATTGATCTCTTCATCGACTAAATCCAAAAAGAAGTCACGGTTATACAAATTGGTTAACGGGTCAGTTGAAGAGAGGTGTTCAATCTGCTCTTCCATGTGTTTACGACTGGTGATGTTAATCGCTAACCAGATAACCGCAGGTTGACCATAGGTATCTGATTCAATAGGGTAGACACGTGCTTCATACCACTGCCCACCTAAAGGACCTTCTTCAGCGCCTTCGACATCGTTATTGGATAGTTGATATTCGATCTCTTGCAGTGCGTTAGAGGCGATGGCTTTTTGAACCACTTTCAAAAAACGTTCAGCCATCTTCTCTGGCAGAACGTCTTGGTAAGTTTTGCCAATTAAGCCAGACCCATCCGCGTACAGTGATCGTTCTTGACCACCTACGATATCCAGATAGGTTCCATCTTGACCCATGATAAAAATTGGGTCAGGCATCGCATTGGCAATGGCAACAAGATGTGAGTTGATGTTTGAATCTGTCATAACTGCCTAGTCCTTACTGATCGGTTTGTATTTGATTCGGTGTGGTTGTGCGGCATCCGCACCTTTGCGGCGTTTTAGATCTTCTTCGTAGTCTGAGAAGTTTCCTTCAAACCATTCTACGTGTGAATCACCTTCAAATGCCAGCATGTGGGTGGCAATACGATCTAAGAACCAACGGTCGTGGGAGATCACCACAGCACAGCCCGCAAACTCAAGCAGGGCTTCTTCTAAAGCACGTAAGGTTTCAACATCAAGATCGTTAGTCGGCTCATCGAGTAGTAACAGGTTACCCCCGCTACGCAGTGTTTTAGCTAAATGCACACGGTTACGTTCTCCACCAGAAAGGGTACCGATCTTTTTCTGCTGATCGCCACCACGGAAGTTAAAGCGACTGCAATAAGCACGCGAATTCACTTCAGTATTGCCGACCATAAAGATTTCATCTCCACCTGAGATCTCTTCCCAGATTGACTTTTTATCGTCTAAGGCATCACGGCTTTGATCCACATAAGAGAGTTGAACGGTTTCACCAAATTCAATACTTCCTGAATCAGGTTGTTCTTGACCAGTTAGCATTTTGAAAAGCGTTGATTTACCCGCACCGTTCGCCCCAATGATCCCAACAATTCCCCCTTGAGGTAGTCGGAAGTTTAGATCATCAATTAATAATCGGTCTCCAAACCCTTTAGAGACATGATTGACCTCAATGACTTTTTCCCCCAAACGTTCGGCAACTGGGATAAAGATTTCGCTGGTTTCATTACGTTTCTGAGTCTCTTGACTGCTTAATTCATCAAAACGGGCCATACGTGCTTTTGATTTCGCGTGCCGGCCTTTTGCATTAGAGCGCACCCATTCAAGTTCGTTCTTGATGGTTTTCATGCGAGCTGCTTCAGATTTTGATTCTTGTTGAAGGCGCTGCTCTTTTTGTTCTAGCCAATAGGAGTAGTTACCTTCAAACGGAATGCCTTCACCACGGTCTAATTCAAGAATCCATTGTGCCGCGTTATCTAAGAAGTATCGATCGTGAGTGATTGCTACTACAGTACCGGTAAAGTCCAGTAAGAAACGTTCTAACCAAGCGATCGATTCTGCATCCAAGTGGTTAGTCGGTTCATCCAGTAACAACATATCTGGTTTTTCTAACAGTAATTTACACAGAGCAACTCGGCGTTTTTCACCACCAGACAGTTTGGAAACATCGGCATCCCAAGGCGGTAGACGTAATGAGTCCGCTGCAATTTCCAAGGTACGGTCAATATTGTGTCCGTCTTTAGCTTGAATGATGTCCTCAATTTCTGCTTGCTTTTTAGCTAAGGCATCAAAGTCGGCATCGGGTTCTGCGTAGGCTGCATAGACCGCATCTAGTTCAGCTAGCGCATCTTTGACTTCTGAAACCGCCTCTTCAATATTGCCACGTACATCTTTGTTTTCATCAAGTTGTGGTTCTTGCGGCAAATAACCGATTTTAATACCAGGTTGTGGGCGCGCTTCACCAACAATATCGGTATCAATGCCAGCCATGATTTTGAGCAGCGTTGATTTACCAGATCCATTCAACCCCAACACCCCAATTTTGGCGCCTGGAAAAAACGATAGAGAGATGTCCTTTAAGATGTGTCGATTAGGTGGGACAATCTTTCCCACGCGGTTCATTGTGTAAACAAATTGCGCCATGTATTTTCCTAATGAGTGTTTTGCTGTTTTACTTTAAATAACAGGTATAAATTTTATTTAACAAACTTTACCTAAAAATGACCATTATATAAAGCCTTATTCATGGTCTGAGATACAGAAACACTATATATAGTGGTTGTGTAAAGAATACATTTGGCTATTTGGGTGAAAACAGGTAAAATCTTGTGCTTTGAAAATATACACTTTTTGATACGGAGAGCCGCCTAATGTTCACTAAAGACATGACTATTGCTGGATATGATGACCTAATCGCTGACGCAATTAAAAACGAAGAAAAACGTCAAGAATCTCATATTGAGTTAATTGCCTCTGAAAACTACACCAGTCCACGTGTTATGGAAGCTCAGGGTTCATACTTCACAAATAAGTATGCTGAAGGTTATCCTGGTAAACGTTATTACGGTGGTTGTGAGTTTGCAGATGTGGTTGAGCAGGCGGCAATTGATCGTGCAAAAGAGTTATTTGGTGCAGATTATGCAAACGTTCAGCCACACTCTGGTTCTCAGGCGAATGCGGCAGTTTACATGGCATTGCTAAACCCAGGTGACACGGTTCTAGGTATGAGTTTGGCACACGGTGGTCACTTAACTCACGGTTCTCACGTAAGTTTCTCTGGAAAAATGTATAACGCTGTTCAGTACGGAATTGATCCTGTTTCTGGTCAGATTGACTATGATGAAGTTCAAGCTTTAGCAAACGAACACAAACCTAAGATGATTATTGCTGGATTCTCGGCGTACTCACAAGTAATTGATTGGGCTAAGTTCCGTGAGATTGCAGATTCTGTTGGCGCTTACTTGTTTGTGGATATGGCTCATGTTGCGGGTTTAATTGCGGGTGGTGTTTATCCAAACCCTGTTGAACATGCACATGTTGTCACAACAACAACACATAAAACATTACGTGGACCTCGTGGTGGTTTGATTCTTTCTAAAGGTCATGAAGATTTAGAGAAAAAATTAAACTCTGCTATCTTCCCTGGTGGTCAAGGTGGTCCTTTAGTTCATGTAATGGCGGCTAAAGCCGTGGCATTCAAAGAGTGTTTAGAGCCTTCTTGGAAAACTTACTGTGAAAACGTCGTTAAAAATGCACAGGCGATGGCTAAGGTATTTATGTCTCGTGGTTGTGACGTAGTTTCAGGCGGAACAGAAAACCACCTGTTCCTAGTAAGCTTAATCGAAAAAGGCTTAACAGGTAAGTTGGTCGATGCGGCTTTAGATGCAGCGCACATTACAATCAATAAAAACTCGGTACCAAATGATCCAATGTCTCCATTTGTAACCAGTGGTGTTCGTGTTGGTACAGCCGCGGCAACGTCTCGTGACTTCAATGAAGAAGACTGTACAAACCTGGCAACTTGGATGTGTGACGTGATCGATGCTTGTGACCAAGAAAATACAACTTGGGATGAAGCCGTTGTTGCTGATGTTCGTGCTAAAGTATCTGCTTTATGTGAAGCGAAGCCAGTTTATAAATAAGCTGAACTTAAAACCTTTGTGAGTTAACAGGCTCTATTTGTTTTACTCACAGACGTTTATTTAAAACCACCAGGCCTGGTGGTTTTTTAGCATTTAAAAACTTTAAAATTTACCTTAGAGTTTTTATAAAAACGCGGTCAATGACAGGTGTTTTTATAAAAATTTTATTGAATATAAACAGCCCGTATTTAAGAGAGAAATATTATGCATTGTCCATTTTGTAATGCGCCAGATACCAAGGTTGTCGATTCAAGGCTTGCAACCGAAGGGGTTCAGGTACGTAGACGTAGAGAGTGTTTACAGTGTACCGAACGTTTTACTACTTACGAATCTGCTGAGCTGTCTCTGCCTAGAGTGGTGAAGAGCGATGGCAATCGTGAGCGTTTTGACGATGGTAAAATTCGTCGTGGTTTGATTAAGGCTCTAGAAAAACGCCCGGTTGAAAGTGATGCGATTGAACAGATTGTTAGTCAAATGACAAAACGTCTGATGTCTGAAGGGGTCAGGGAGATTCCTTCTTCACAATTGGGTGAATGGTTGATGGAAGATCTTCGTGAATTAGATCAAGTGGCTTATGTACGATTTGCTTCCGTTTATCGCTCATTCCAAGATGTGAACGCATTCCGTGAAGAGATTGAAAAGTTGGTTCATGCAACAACAGCAAAGCTAGATTAGTTTTATTCATGTCCTTTTCAGCTGAAGACCAAAAATTTATGCAGAGAGCAATAGAGTTGGCTCAGCAGGGTTTGTATTCAGCTAAACCCAACCCAGCAGTAGGCTGTGTTCTTGTTAAAAATAGCCAGATTGTGGGTGAGGGTTGGCACTTAAAAGCGGGTGAACCACACGCAGAAAGAGTGGCTTTAGCTGGTGCAGGTCAAGAGGCTAAAGGTTCTACGGCTTATGTCACTTTAGAACCTTGTTCCCATTACGGTAGAACGCCACCTTGCGCTGATGGGTTGGTTGAAGCGGGGGTCAGTCGAGTGGTGGTAGCGATGCAAGATCCAAACCCACTTGTTTCTGGCCAAGGGATCGCTAAGATACAGCAAGCAGGCATTGTTGTAGAAGTCGGCCTATTAGAAGCACAGGCAAGAGCCTTAAACTCAGGATTTATACAGGTTATGGAAACGAAACTTCCTTTTGTAAGAGTCAAAATGGCCAGCAGTTTGGATGGTCGTACCGCGATGGAGAGCGGTGAAAGCCAGTGGATTACCGGAGCTGAATCACGTCAAGAAGTCCATAAACTACGTGCTTTAAGTGGGGCTATTGTCACTGGGATTGGAACGGTATTAGCTGATGATCCAAGTTTGACCGTGCGTTTAAGTGACGCTGTTTTAGCCGAAATGAACTTAGATGCAACAAGCTGTCATCCAATACGTGTCGTTTTAGATCCTAATTTAAGTATGCCAATGGATGCCAAGATGTTGTCTGCACCAGGCCGAACAATCTTAATGACCTCAAAAGAAACCGTTGACCGTGATCCGGAATTAGTTGAAGCTTTGATTGAAAACGGCTACGAAATTGTTGCTGTGGCAGCGGATGATGATCGTCTGGATATTGAGTCAATCCTGCATTATTTAGCTGATGAAGAGTCAGTAAGAGATGTGATGGTTGAATCGGGTGCGATTGTAGCCGGAGCGTTTGTGCAATCAGGTCTGGTTAATGAGTTACATTGCTATATTGCGCCTATCTTAATGGGGGATGCAGCCAAGCCAATGTTTGTGTTACCTGGAATAGACAGCATGGCAGATAAACTTAAATTTAAAATTGATTCTATGACACTGTTTGGTGATGATATTCGTTTAGTGATGGTTCCGAAGAGCTAGTTTTCTATTATTTTCGTATTGAGATAACAACATACAAAGGGTTCAGCAAACTATGTTTACCGGTATTATTGAAGCAGAAGGCTTTATCGAAAAAATTGAACCACGTCAGGGTGACTGGAGAGTCACCATCAATACTGGCAAATTGGATATGAGTGATGTGCAGATTGGTGACAGTATCGCGGCAAACGGTATTTGTTTAACGGCGATTGAATTTACCGACCAATCTTACATTGCCGATGTATCGGGTGAGACTTTGAATGTCACGACTGCAGGCAGTTGGAAGCCAGGAACACCTGTTAATTTAGAGAAAGCATTACGCTTGCAAGATCGTTTGGGCGGGCACTTAGTCAGTGGTCACGTGGATGGTGTCGGAACGGTTAAAAGCATTGCTCAAGATGCACGTTCGTGGCGTTATAAAATTGAAGCTCCTTTGTCTACTTGTAAATACATTGCAGAAAAAGGCTCTATTTGCATTAACGGCATTAGTTTGACTGTAAACGAAGTGGAAGATTGTGTATTTGGGGTGAATATCGTGCCACATACTCGTCAAGAAACCACGATCAAACATTTTCAAGAAGGCACTCAAGTAAATTTAGAAGTGGATCTGTTAGCACGTTATTTAGAGCGTATGATGACAGCCCCACAAGAGACAACATCGTCTAATATTACCCCTGAGTTTTTAGCACAAAACGGATTTAAATAAGCATGCAATTAAACAGTATTGAAGAAATAATCGAAGACTATAAGCAAGGTAAAATGGTCATCTTAATGGATGATGAAGACCGTGAAAATGAAGGTGATTTGCTTGTGCCTGCCAGTTCCGTAACGCCTGAGGATGTAAACTTTATGGCGCGCTATGGTCGAGGCCTGATCTGTTTAACGATGACACGCGAACGTTGTAAACAATTGCATCTGCCTCTGATGGTGACAGACAGTACCGACCCACATGGCACCCCTTTTACCGTTTCGATTGAAGCGGCAAAAGGCGTTACTACAGGTATTTCAGCGGCAGACCGTGCGGTGACCGTGCGTGCAGCGGTTGCCGAGACTGCAGGGCCGGCTGA
>JAYENR010000222.1:27485-29878 GCA_034722175.1 Pseudomonadota bacterium
GGAAGCAGGCTGTGATTTAGCGCGTTTAGCAGGGCTAGAACCGGCTTCTATGATTGTGGAAATTATGAATGAAGATGGTTCTATGGCGCGTCGTGATGATCTGGAAAAGTATGCTGTTGAGCATGGCTTGAAGATTGGAACCATTGCGGACCTAATTGAATACCGCCTGAAAAATGAAAAAACCATTGAGCGTGTTTCAGAATGTAAATTGCCTACGGAATACGGCGATTTTAAATTGATCGGCTATCAAGATGTGGTTGAGCATAAAGCACATTTTGCATTGCAGTTTGGCACGATTGATAGTTCAAAGCCGACAGCAGTGCGTGTGCATATGTTGGATACTTTATGCGACGTATTTGGTTCTCAGCGTGGCGAGTGTGGTTGGTCATTGCAGAAGGCGATGAAACAGGTTGCAGAAGAAGGTTCTGGAGCGATTGTGGTATTGCGTAAACATGAAGAAGCGACTGAGCTATTAGACAAAATACAACAGTTTCAAATGAAAGATTTGGGGATTAAATCACCTGAGTTGATTTCAGAAGATGACACTAAAACCTATGGCTTAGGTGCACAGATTATTGCTGATTTAGGTATTTCTAAATTGAAGATTATCGGTTCAGCTTGGAAGATGAATGCGTTAAGTGGTTTTGGTTTAGAGATTTCTGAAGTGCTTGAGAAAAAAGATTAGGCTCTGCTTATAGATAGGCCAGAGTTGTTTTTTAATTTTGGGTTTTGTGGCAAAATAGGTCGCCAAATCGCAATCGAAACAGAATTTAAGAGAAGTATAGTATGAAAATGGTAGAAGGTAACCTAAACGCCGAAGGGATGAAGATCGGTTTTGTTGTAACAAGATGGAATAGTTTTGTTGTGGATCATCTTGTAAAAGGTTCGATTGAAGCGATTGAAAGACATGGTGGATCTTCGGATAATATAACTCAAGTGATGGTTCCGGGTGCATTTGAAGTGCCTTTGGCAGTGGAAAAAATGGCGGCTTCTGGTCAGTATGATGCGATTGTGGCACTGGGTGCGGTTATTCAAGGTGGGACACCTCACTTTGATTATGTTGCTGGTGAAGCAACCAAAGGAATTAGCCAAGTTATGTTGAAGCATGGTGTTCCGATTGCATTTGGTATCTTAACAGTGAACTCCATTGAGCAAGCCATTGAGCGCTCTGGTACTAAAATGGGGAACAAAGGGGAAGAAGCTACGGTTTCTGCAATTGAGATGGTTAACGTTATGAAACAACTGTAAGTAGTCACTGATGGAAAATCCTAAAAATATCCACCCTGGGCAAGGCGAAGAGATTCCTTTTGAAGAGAAGCAAGTTGCACCTCGTACTCAGTCTAGACGTGTCGCGTTACAAGCGCTGTATCAATGGCAGTTAAATGCTGAAGAGCCGGCACTTATCGTTAAGCAGTTTAATGAAGCCGGCCTATTAAGCAACCTTGATCTGCCTCTGTTTAATGACTTGTTATCACAAGTGATCAATCAAGTTGAAGCTCTGGATGAGATTATTGCTCCATTCTTAGATCGCTCTATTACGCGTATTGATCCCATTGAGAAAACCATTATGCGTATCGGAGTTTATGAGTTGCAAGCTAAACCAGAAATTCCGTACAAAGTTATTATTAATGAGTGTGTCGAGCTGGCGAAGCGTTTTGGCGCGGATGAAAGTCATAAATATGTGAACGGTATTTTGGATAAAGTCGCTCAGAATATTCGTTCTGTAGAGGTCAATGCTTAAGTATAGAGTGTTATCTTTTGAGTTGAGAAATTCATAAAAAATAGAAGCCCCGTAAGTTTTTCTTACGAGGCTTTTTTTCTATACAGCGTTTAAAATGAATGGTTAGTTAAGCCCATTAAAGGAATTCAATGTCACAAGAGTTTGATCTAATTGACCAGTATTTTTTACCACTGAGTCAGCCCTTAGTAAAAGGAGAAGTCGGAATTGGTGATGATGGTGCGGTATTGACTCCGCCAGATAATCATCAGTTAGTGGTGGTGACGGACACCATGGTTAAAGGTGTGCACTTTCCTATGGATACGCTGGCTTCTGATGTTGCTTGGAAAGCAGTCGTAGTCAACTTAAGCGATTTAGCAGCAATGGGGGCGAAGCCTGGCTTTATCTCTTTGGCTTTAACCTTGCCAGAAAATGATCAGGCCTGGCTAGAATCGTTTGCTTTAGGCTTGACAAAGGTTTGCTCTGAATACCAAGTACCGTTAGTTGGTGGGGATACGACTAAAGGCCCGTTAACGATTACTGTGACCGCTCATGGCTGGGTAGAGGCGGGACAAGCATTATTACGTTCTGGTGCCAATAAGGGAGATATTATTGCCGTTTCAGGCGTGATTGGTGATGCAGGATTGGGTTTAAAGCTAACTTTAAACCCAATCCT
>JAYENR010000223.1:0-5688 GCA_034722175.1 Pseudomonadota bacterium
TCAACAGCCAATATCACCATGCAATTTGGTGAAAAACCTCTTTTTGAAAATATCTCAGTTAAATTTGGTGGCGGTAAACGTTACGGTTTAATTGGTGCAAACGGCTGTGGTAAGTCGACTTTTATGAAAATCTTAGGGGGCGATTTAGAGCAGACAGCTGGAACAGTTAGTATTGATGTTAATGAGCGTGTTGGTAAGTTAAAGCAAGATCAATTTGCTTACGAAGAGTTTAGTGTGGTGGATACCGTTATTATGGGTCAACCTGAGCTTTGGGAAGTTAAAAAAGAGCGAGATCGTATTTACAGCTTGCCAGCCATGACCGAAACCGAAGGGATGTTGGTTGCGGATTTAGAGGTTAAATTTGGCGAGATGGACGGTTATACGGCCGAATCTCGTGCGGGTGAATTACTGTTAGGCCTAGAAATTCCAGTTGAACAGCATTACGGCCCAATGAGTGAGGTTGCACCGGGATGGAAGTTGCGAGTGCTATTAGCGCAAGCGCTGTTTTCTGATCCAGATATTCTGTTATTAGATGAGCCAACTAACAACTTGGATATCAATACCATTCGTTGGTTAGAAAATGTTTTAAATGAACGTAAAAGTACCATGATCATCATCTCTCACGATAGACACTTCCTTAACAGTGTCTGTACGCATATGGCCGACTTGGATTATGGTGAGTTACGTTTGTACCCAGGTAATTATGATGAGTACATGACCGCTTCAACCATGGCGCGTGAACAGCTGCTTTCTGATAACGCTAAAAAACAAGCTCAAATTGCTGAACTAAAAGGTTTTGTAAGTCGATTCTCTGCCAACGCTTCTAAAGCCAAACAGGCCACCTCACGTGCTAAATTGATTGATAAGATTGAGCTGGCAGAAGTGAAGGCATCAAGTCGTGTAAATCCGTTTATTCGTTTTGAACAGGATAAAAAACTGTTCCGTCTCGCTTTAGAGATTGAAAATCTGTCTAAAACCTATGATAACGATGGTGAAGCAAACGAGGTGCTTAAAGACCTAAACTTAATGTTAGAAGTAGAAGAGCGTTTAGCGGTACTGGGTGCTAACGGTGTTGGTAAAACTACCCTCTTAAAATGTTTAGTGGGTGATGAAAATCCAACTTCGGGGACGGTTAAGTGGTCTGAAAATGTCAAGATCGGTTATTACGCACAGGATCACGCACACGATTTTGAAGAAGATATGTCTCTGATTGATTGGATGGGGCAGTGGAAGCAAGAAGGTGATGATGAACAGGCGTTACGTGCTGTGTTAGGTCGTTTATTGTTCTCGCAAAAAGACATCGATAAGTCGGTTAAAGTATTATCTGGTGGTGAGCAAGGCCGTATGTTATTTGGTAAGTTAATGCTGCAAAAGCCTAATGTACTGATTATGGATGAGCCAACTAACCACTTGGATATGGAGTCAATTGAATCACTGAATATGGCGATGGAAAACTTCCCAGGAACCATTGTGTTTGTCTCGCATGACCGTGAATTTGTCTCTTCGATTGCCACTCGTCTGTTAATTCTTTCTGATAAAGGAGTTGAAGATTTCCGTGGTGGTTACGAATCATATCTATCAAGCATCGATGCTTAATTAACGAGGCACCGGAACAAAAAAAGCCCGCAACTGAGTTGCGGGCTTTTTTATAGGGTTAATTTAATCTAAGGTTTTAGATTAAAATTCCATCGTTAAGTGTGGCGACTGAGAAGGGATATTTGCACCTGCATCAGGATTTGCTGAAAAATGGTGAGCTGACGCAGTTGCCGATACACCAAACGCTAATAATGTCGCAATAAAAATCTTTTTCATTTTGAATTCCTTATTTAATTTTTAGTTTAGAGCTGTTTAACAGGCCTAATTAAAATTCCATCGTTAAGTGTGGAGACTGAGAAGGGATATTTGCACCCGCATCAGGATTTGCTGAAAAATGGTGAGCTGACGCAGTTGCCGAAACACCAAACGCTAATAATGTCGCAATAAAAATCTTTTTCATGATTTTGTTCCTTTATAAATTCTGTTATTTGCCTAGATTAAAATGTCATATCTAGGTGAGCGGATGTTTCAGGGATATTGACACCTGCATCAGGGTTCGCAGCCATATGGTGGGCGAACGCGCCTGAAGTGACACCTAATGAAAGTAGGGCGGTTAAAATAATCTTTTTCATCGTCTTTTCCTTCTTATCTAATTATTAGGTGCTTAAAACACTAACTCTAAGTGGCCGGAATTGTCATTTATATTGCCACCTGCATTATCACTATTAGAATTGTGATGCGCTGCCGCTGTTGCAGCGATTCCAAAAGTTAAAAATAAAGCTAAGAACATCTTTGTCATAATTACTTCCTTTTTCTTTGGATCTTTAAGATATGTGATTTATTTCCATATCTTGGGTATAACTATAAATGGTAAACTTTACCATGTCAACTGTTTCTATAAACTTTTTTAATTCTTTTCAATAAAATTAATAGGTTATATATAGCCTTGCTGTAGATCTAAAATAAAAAAAGCCCGTTTAAAGAGGTAAAAACGGGCTAATAGGGACTAACTCTGAGGAGACTTAAATGTTAAGAGAACAGTTTAACTGGATGCCTTACTTACACTTAATGTAAAAAAGTACCATTTATTTAAGTCAGGCTCAGTTTAAATGTAAAAAATTACCATGTCAACTGTTTTTTATATATAATAGGCACCATGAATGAAAATATAGATACCCAACAAACTGCACTGTTTAAAACAATTAAACGAATTTTACGTCCTATGGTGAGCTTAATGCTGCGCCAGGGCATTACCTATACGGCTTTTATCGATCTCGTTAAAGCAACCTATGTTGAAGTGGCTGATAAAGAGTGTGTGATTGAAGGTAAACGGCAAACTGATAGCCGCATCAGTGTGCTAACGGGGGTGCATCGTAAAGAAGTGAAACGTATTCGTGAATTGGAAGAGGTGCCTTTAGAGCCTAAAGAGCGTAAAGCCAGTTTAAGTGCGCAATTAGTTTCAACTTGGTTGGGTAATCCAGACTATATTGATGAAAATGGTAAGCCGTTAGCATTAAAAAGAGTATCAGAGGGTAAAGAAGTCTCATTTGACTCTATGGTTCACTTAGTTACTAAGGATGTTCATCCGCGTTCAATATTAGATGAGTGGTTGAATCAAGGTATGGTTAAGCTGGATATGGAAGGTTTAGTCATGTTGCAAGAGTCGGGTTATGTACCGGATGAAGATTTTGAAGAAAAACTCTATTTTGCCGGTAAAAATATTGGTGACCACCTATCGGTTGTTAATCACAACTTAACAGGTGAAGCGATGCCAATGTTAGATCGTGCGGTCTATTACCAAGGGTTAAGTCAAGACTCTGTTAAGACGTTAGAGGTGTTTTCAAGACGTGCCTCACTTGAGTTACTGACAGAAGTGAATCAGATGGCAGGGCGTTTACAAGCTCAAGATAAAGCGTGTGAACAGGCCTGTCACTCCATGCATTTTGGTGCCTATTTCTACCGTTTAGAAACTGAGAACGAAGCTCAGTTAGCTAAAGGGGAGTAATATGTCTTTCTCTTCATTGGCTTCAAAAGCCATTATTGCACTGATGCTGTTTCAATTAACGGCGTGTTCGACGACACAAACTAAACCAGTAACGGTTATTGAAAAGCAGTCTGAAGTTGAGGTTGCAGCCTCAACCTCTGGTTTTGGTGGAACAGGTCGTACTCAGGATGAACCAATTGAAGTGGCAGTACTGACTAATCCTGTCGATCAACGTCATTCCAAGGATTTAGACAGTGGCTTTGGTGGGACAGGCCATACTTCAAAAGGGTTTGGTGGTACGGGCGTGATCGGAACACTTGAACAGTTTGGTAGTATTTGGGTTAATGGTATTGAAATTGGTTTAGGACAAAAAACGAAAATCAGCAGTAACTTGCCGAATAATTCAAAAGCACTAACTGTGAGCGATTTAAGAATTGGTCAGCAGGTGTGGTTAGAAACCCACCCTGATCAAGACAAAACTACCACAGCCGAAATCCATATTTATTACCCTTTAGCGGGTCAAATTGATGAAGTTAAATTGATTGGCATGGCAACTGAGATTTTAGTGAATGGTCAGCGAATTTATATTAGCCCTGAAACTAAAATGGCTGAAAAACTTCAGTTGAAAGTTGGGGAGTTTGTGCGCATCAGTGGACTGCCCGTTTATGCTGAGAGGAGTTCTGAGCGTAGCAACACTTGGCAGGCAACCTTGGTTGAGCAACATGCAGAAGGTGAAACTTGGTATAAAACGGTTCCAAGTCTTCAATTCAGTGAAAGTGTTAATCGAGTGATGATGCATGACAGTTGGTTAAAATCTTATCATGCAGGTGAATTTAAACAAATTCCAGCAGGCCTGTCTTCGACACCAAAAATTAAAATGCATGGTCAAGAGGGCAGCACTCAGGGAAATGTGGTTGATAAAAATATCAAGCTCGCCCAAGCAGGTAATAGGGTTCAACGTGTTCCTGCAAACAGTCTGAGTTTTCCAAAATCGGTTCGTACACCTGCAGCATCAGGAAGTATGTTAGGAAAACCGAATCGACCTTAGCCTAATTTGCGTATAGAATTAATGGGCAATTAAATTCAATACAAAGGTAGAAACAGAAGAAAAATGGACTATTCGGAGGAGTGCTGTCACTATTTTTATTAGGGTTAGTAGGCTGTTCGGCCGAAGTCGGTAGTGATCAATGGTGTGCAGAGCTAAAAGAAAAGCCAAAAGGTGAGTGGACTGCAAATGAAGCCACAGACTTTGCTAAACACTGTCTTCTAAAATAACCGTTTTTTAACCTTGTCAAAATCAAGTTATGTGGTTGAACTGGTTAATTTGAGTCCAACCACTCCCATAATAATCAAGCTAATAAACAGTACTTTCATCAATGTCATACTGTCTTTAAAGACCAGCCAACCTAATATCGCAATCAAAGCGGTTCCCGTCCCAGCCCAGATGGCATACGCCATACTAATATCTAACTTTTTAATCGCCAGCCACAGAAAAGAAAATGATGCGACATAAAAAACAACCACTATTAGTCCTGCGGTGATACTGTTATTCTCACTCGAAATTTTTAACGCTACGGTTCCAGCAACTTCAAGCACAATCGCAACAAATAAATCAAACCCATAGATCATCGTCAGGCTTGTCTCAAGGATGAGAAAAATCTAATGATAAATACTGGGTTTTAGAAACACGAGGCTTTTTGCTTGAATTGTAAGGTTTGGCTTGTTAAGTGGTTGCGGTATGATGAAACAATCAATAAATTCTTAGTGAGTCGCAAATGAAAATAGCCTGTATTCAATTGGACAGTGTGTGGCAAGATGCTAAGGCTAATTTGCAAGCACTAGAGGCCTATTGTGATCAATTAAAACAAGATTCGGTAGATGTGGTCGTGTTACCCGAGCTGTTCCACAGTGGCTTCTCTATGGCGACTGAGAAGATTCAACAAGACCGAACAGGCCTGGTTTATTCAACGTTATCTCATTTAGCGAAAGAGTTAGGGATCTATGTGATTGCAGGTGTGGCATTAAAGTCTGCCAGCAATAAGGCGTTAAATACCGCATTGGTTTTTGATCGAAACGGAACTGAACAGGCCTGTTATATTAAGAATCACTCTTTTAGTTTTGCTAATGAAGATCAGTATTACCAAGCGAGTAATCAGCAAGTGATCTTT
>JAYENR010000224.1:0-29792 GCA_034722175.1 Pseudomonadota bacterium
TTTAATTATTGTTTAATTTTATTTACTCCTTACTGATTAATTTAGAGATCAATTGCTACCAAAATAACAGTGATAGAGATAACTAAACATCCCATTGTAATTTCTAACACTGGCGTCGATGCCCTATTCATACTAAAATGAGCGCTTTCAAATTATCGGCTATCCCCCGGCACTGTGACTTATTTGTATGACACTATCTGAAATTCGTAAATTAATAGACAGCGATATTCAAGCAACGGACGCTCTAATCATTGAACGCTTAGCCTCAGACGTTGTTCTCATTAATCAAATTGGTCACTACATTATTAATAGCGGTGGCAAACGCTTGCGTCCACTTCTTGTATTATTGAGTGCCCGCGCTTGTGGCTACCAAGGTAATGAACACACCTTAATGGCAGCAGTCATTGAATTTATCCATACTTCTACTCTTTTACATGATGATGTAGTCGATGAATCAGACACGCGTCGAGGCAACAAAACCGCCAATGAAGTTTGGGGCAATGCTGCCAGTGTATTAGTGGGTGACTTCTTATACTCTCGTTCTTTTGAAATGATGGTTGAACCAGGCCTGATGAAAATCATGCAAGTCATGTCAGAAGCCACTAACGTGATTGCAGAAGGGGAAGTCCTTCAGCTATTAAATTGCCATGATGCAGACACCACTCAAGCACGTTATATGGACGTGATTCATCGTAAAACTGCCAAACTGTTTGAAGCCGCGACTCAGATGGGGCCAATCCTGGCAGAGCGTCCAGACTTAGAAGACGCGTTTATCGCTTACGGTCGTCATATCGGTGCGGCTTTCCAGCTGATTGACGATGCCTTGGATTACACGGCAGATGCGGAAGAATTAGGGAAGAATATTGGCGATGATCTGGCAGAAGGAAAACCCACACTGCCACTGATCTATGTGCTTGAAAATGGTTCTGACTCTGAAAAAGACATTATTCGTCGTGCGATTGAAAGTGAAGGGATTACGTTATTAGAAGAGGTCACCAGTATTATCAAACAGTCTGGTGCCATCGATTTTACAGTAAAAATTGCCCAGCAAGAAGCGGAACAAGCCAAACAAGCACTGGCACCTTTAGAAGAGTCTGATATCAAACAAGCCCTTATCTCTCTTGCTGATTTAGCGGTTAACCGTAACCACTAATAATTGAACCTCTATATTAAAAGCAAACACCTATCCATTGCCGTAGGTTTTTGCTTTTAACAGTTGTGCGGCCATCGCCATCTGCTCCTCAATCTTTTGAGCTTCTATTGCAGCCAAACGTTCCTCTTCCTCACGCTGCTCTTGCTCAAGAAATTGCTTATAAAGATCCAAGTTTCTTAAATGAGTTTTACTCCAATCAATTCGTCTAATCAACCAACGTGTCATAAAACGAATCACATGACATTGATCTCGTGACTGATATAAAATTTCAGGTTTAGGGCGAATCCCATGTAAACGTTCGACAATAATCAACTGTAGGTCTTTATGTGGCTGAATGCGAATAAAACCCGTTTCTGATTCATCAAAACTTGTACTGTAATAGATACGCACCACCTTATTCATACTAAAAGTCGCTTTCGACAAAATCGTCGATTCAGGACGACCATTCATCCCCACAGTATGAATAAATATATTCTGCGTCATAATCCGTCTGAAGAAGTTTTCAATTTCATCAAATGGTATCTCCTGAAAAGCATTACGTTCAGATTCAACTACCTTTTCTAAGGCAGTAGAACGCTTCTCAAGATGTTTTAAAAAATACTTAACAGCCGGCGTGACCAGTTTACGGTTTTCCATTAAATAATACCTCTAATCTAGGTATCGGCGGTACTCGTTATTTATAAAGCAAAATTCGATAATAATTTTACTTTTCTTAATACCTTAAAAGTAAAAAGCCCGCATTTAAAAAGTTTTCGACCTTGAAATAACAGTTTCATTTGTTATCCTAATAAAGGAATTAACAATTCAATAAGTTAAAAACCTTAAATTTAATTAATTGTATTAAATACAATTTCTTTTGCGTTTAGGCGCCCCTTTCTTCAGACCGCTTTAGGTCAAGTCTAATCCAGAGGATACGTCCCGAGGAATCAATCGTATGATGCGAATTTTTACGTGGCTTTTTAGTGCCCACGAAAAACTCCCATACACCATAGCTGACTATACAACTATGCCAATGTAGAACACTGTACCCAACTTGCGATTGGTTGATTTAATCAACACAACTAACAAAAATTAAAAGACTTTTTATGGAGCCTGAGAATAAACCTGCAATTACACTTCGAAAACCAACGATTGATGATGGCGCTGCCATATACGAACTGATTAAACAATCCCCCCCCCTAGATTTAAACTCTAGCTACCTCTACTTTTTGCAAGCGACGCACTTTGCAGATACCTGCGTGCTTGCTGAAAAAGATGGGCAAGTCGTCGGTTTTGTATCCGCTTATTTCCGCCCAGATAAAAAAGACAGCTTATTTGTTTGGCAAGTCGCCGTTTCTGTAAAAGCACGTGGGCAGGGTTTAGGTAAACAGCTTCTCTATAACTTATTAAAAAAACAACAACACAGACCTACTGTAACAGAGCTCTGTTGCACGATCAGCCCATCGAATAAAGCATCACAAAATCTTTTTCAAAGCTTTGCTGAGCAATATCGCCTATCCATAAATATTGAAACATTTCTAGAAGAAAAGCACTTTGACCACTTAGGTCATGAAGCGGAAGAACTTTACAGTTTACGAGCAGCCTATAACCAGAATTTACTCAACACCTTATTTTAAAACTACCGGGAGACAAAGATGTCTTTAACAATTTTCAATCAATATGAATCAGAAGTAAGAGGTTACGTACGTTCATTTCCAACCGTTTTCAAAACCGCCAAAACATCGGAAATATGGGATGAAAACGGTAAGCGTTATATTGATTTCTTCGCAGGTGCTGGTGCCTTAAACTATGGGCATAACAATGATGATATTAATGCAGCGGTCATTGATTACCTGCAAAACAATGGCATTGGTCATGCACTTGATATGGCAACCGTTGCCAAGCGTGATTTTATGGAGGCGTTTGTGAACAAGATCCTAAAACCACGTGATTTAGACTATAAATTACAATTTGTTGGCCCCACTGGAACCAATGCAATTGAGACGGCACTTAAAATCGCACGTAAAGTAAAAGGCCGCAAACAAGTAATGTCATTTACTAATGGTTTTCATGGCATGTCCATGGGCTCTTTAAGCATCACTGGAAATGCTTATTACCATGATGAAAGTTATGGTGTTCCGGGTTACACCACCCAGATTCCATTTCATAACTACTTAGGTGACAAAGTCGACACCATGGCTTACCTGCGTAAAATTTTGGATGACCAATCTTCAGGTACCGAACTTCCTGCTGCCATCGTCTTGGAAACCATCCAAGCAGAAGGCGGAATTAACGTAGCTGGAGAACAATGGTTACGTGATTTACGTCAAATCTGTGACGACTTCGATATTTTAATGATTGCTGATGAAATTCAGGTTGGAAATGGTCGCTCAGGAGACTTTTTCAGCTTTGAGCGTGCTGACGTAATACCAGATATTGTTACTTTATCCAAATCAATCGGTGCCGGCCATCCAATGTCTTTAGTTCTAATGAAACCAGAACTGGACAAATGGAGCCCAGGTGAACATTCAGGTACTTTCCGCGGCAATAACCTGGCTTTTGTTGCCCAAACTACCGCTCTAAACAAATACTGGTCTGATGATAGCTTTGTCAAAGCCGTAAAAGAAAAGTCTCAAACAGTTCAGCAACGAATGGAAAAAATGGCTTTGAGATTTCCGCAATTAATTCGTGAAATTCGTGGCCATGGCATGATTTGGGGTGCTGAGTTTAAAAAACCTGAGATTACCTCTTCTATTTGTACCCAAGCTTTTGAAGATGGTTTGGTGATTGAAACCGCGGGGGCCGATAGTGAAGCCATTAAGTTTTTAGGTGCTTTAGTTATTCCTGAAGAGTTGATTCATGAAGGTTTCGATATCTTAGAAAATGCCATTGAAAAAGTCATTAAAAAAGGAGCTTAAGATGATTGTTCGTAACCTATATGATGACATTATCGGTACTGAAGCAGATGTAGACAGCCAGCAGTGGAATAGCCGCCGCTTGTTACTGGCTAAGGATGGCATGGGGTTTTCTTTACATGACACTTTAATCAAGCCAAACGAAGACTTACATCTTTGGTATAAAAACCATTTAGAAGCCGTATATTGCATTGAGGGTGAAGGTCAAATTTATGACAAAACGACCGGCATTACTCATCCAATAAAAGAAGGGACTGTTTACGCCTTAAACGAGAATGATCAACATATTCTCAGTGCCAACAAAGGGGTTCAGATGCGTATGGTTTGTGTCTTCAACCCTCCTGTTACAGGTCGTGAAACCCACGATAGCGATGGCTCTTATAACCTAGCGGAAGAGTAGAATATGATTTTAGCGACCTTCTTGCTGTTTTTAGGTCTATTTTTTCTGATTGGTGTTTCAAGCTATCTCGTCAGTAAACAGACACCGTCAGACTATCTCGTTGCTGGAAAAAACATGCATCCACTGTTTGTTGGATTGTCCGCCGTGGCAACTAACAATAGCGGATTTATGTTTATCGGCATGATTGGCGCTACTTATTCTATGGGGTTATCCTCAATCTGGTTAATGGTTGGTTGGGTTTTGGGTGATTATCTCGTCCAAAGAAAAACCACCGCACAAATTCAGAAAGCAGGACAAAACGAAGCCGTACACTCTTTTGGAGGATTAGTTACTAACTGGGTAAACCAGCAATCAAGCGACAGCAAGCCAAACCAACTTCACCGCTTACGCCAACTTACTGGAATCATTACCCTAATATTCTTAACGGTCTACGCAGCGGCACAGTTAAAAGCCGGAACCAAAGCAACGGAAGCTTTATTGGGATGGTCACCTGAAATGGGGATTTTAATTAGCGCTGGCTTAATTTTTATCTACAGTTTAGCAGGTGGTTTAAGAGCTTCAATCTGGACCGATGTTGCACAATCTATCGTCATGATTATTGGAATGACGCTCATGGTAGTCTATGGGTGGATGCATGTATCCAATAATGGTGGTATTTTTGAGTCACTGAATGCGGTATCAGCAACCTATATGAGCTGGTTTCCAGCTGATAGCAGTGGACTCAGTGCAGTCTTATTTGTTATCGGCTGGTTGTTTGGCGGATTCGGTGTTATTGGACAACCACATATAGTGATTCGTTTTATCACTCTATCGTCCAAGTACCGTGTAGAGCACATGCAAATGTATTATTACAGTTGGTTCTTCCTATTTTACGGTTTAACCATTTTGGCCGGCCTGCTGAGTCGAGTATTAATTCCTGAAGTCGGTGATTTTGATGCCGAACTCGCCCTACCGTTACTTGCTGATAAAATCATGCCAGAAATATTTGTCGGGCTTATTCTAGCCGCACTGTTTGCAGCAACCATGTCAACCGTTGACTCCCTTATCCTGGCCTGCTCAGCTTCTTTAAGTCGTGATTTAACTGTGCGTCCAACCCACTCTATTTGGATGACTAAGTTTTCAACCTTTATCGTCTTAGTCGTTGCCGTCAGTTTTGCAATGAGTAATAACCAAACCGTCTTTAACTTGGTTTTAGATGCCTGGGGCATGCTTGGTTCCGCTTTTGCACCGCTGGTATTATGGCTCGCACTAGGTCGAAAAACCTCCGCTATTGGCGCCATCACCACCATTATTGTAGGGATGGCTAGCTTTAGCCTGTTTACCTATGGTGGGTATTTCACCAACATCTACGCCTTAACCTTTGGATTTATGGCAGGTATAACGACACTTGCATTAAACGAGTACAGATTAAGGAAAACTTAACGTTCTTCCATAAATGAAAAAGGCTTGTAAAAACAAGCCTTTTTTATTAATCATTGACCTCTAGAACGGTACATCGTCGTCGTCAAAATCGTTTGGCACGTAAGCCGGTGCTTTTTGTGGTTGCCCGCCCATTGGGTTTTGCTGTGCTCCCCCCATTGGAGGTTGTTGAAAACCACCTTGTTGCTGAGGCTGACCACCCGTTTGAGCGCCGCCCATCTGTCCACCACCTTGTGGCTGGAAACCACCCTGATTTCTGTTTTGGTTCATGCCACCTTGCGGCGCTGCTGCTGGCTGACTTTGGTTAAAGTCATTACTACCACCAAAAGAGGCATCACCGCCTTGACGACCACCTAACATCTGCATGCTACCAGAGAAACCATCAATCACCACTTCGGTGCTATAACGATCTTGCCCCGAGTTTTGATCTTGCCACTTACGTGTTTGCAATTTACCTTCAAGGTAAACCTGAGAGCCCTTAGTTAGATATTGCCCAGCAATTTCAGCCAGTTTTCCAAAAATCACCACACGGTGCCATTCAGTTTTCTCTTGCTTCTGACCTGAAGCTTTGTCATTCCATTGCTCACTGGTCGCAACACTAATATTCGCAATCGCATTTCCATTAGCTGAATACTTTACTTCAGGATCTCTACCCAAAGTACCGACTAAAATAACCTTATTTACACCGCGCATACACTTTCTCTTTTCAATTAATTTAATACGATCTGGTCAGGCCAGACTACTTTGTACTTTGTTCGATATAGTTGATCAGTGACTCTTCATTCAGTATTTTTCGATCTACCTTAAAGAATATTCTCTGATCTGCTGGTAGTACGACTACTTCGTAAATACCCTCGTAAGCCATCAGCTTACTTTGCAGCTCTTCAACGTCATCTTCTGTCACGTCAGTTACTGGCACTGAAGCGATACTTAATGGTAAAGGTTGTTGCATACTTGATGCAGCAATAAACCAAATCAGACCGATAACAGCTGTAAAAATGAAGACCCCATTATAACCATAATATTGATAAAAATATCCACCTAATACACCACCAACTGCCGCACCTAAAAACTGACTGGTGGAATAAACGCCACTAGCCGTACCTTTCTTATCGGCAGGTGATAATTTCACAACTAATGATGGCAGAGATGCTTCTAACAAATTAAATGCGGTAAAGAAAATCAACAATAAAATAAACAGTGACCAGAAGCTATCATGAAAGCCCATAAAGCCTAACTGCATCAATGTAATGGTGGCGATAGCTCCCACAAATATTTGCTTCATACGTCCATGACTTTCAGCTTGAATGATAAAGGGTACCATTAAGATAAATGACAGGATCATCACCGGTAGATAAATTTGCCAATGACTTAAAGCATCCAACTGTGCCCCATCACGCAAAGCCAATGGCACCACAATAAACATCGCCGTTAAGATCGCGTGCAGAATAAACACACCCAAATCTAACCTCAATAGCTGACCATTACGTAAGATATCGCCAAACTGGGTCGGATCGGTTTCGGCTTCACGCTGAAAACTTTGATTCTCAATTTTAGGCAAGGCATAAATCACCAACAAGATACCCACAATGGCTAACAGCGCAATAATCCAGAAAATTCCGCGCACCCCAAACAAGGATGCTAACACTGGCCCAGCAATTAGGGACAAGGTAAATGACAAGCCAATCGTCATACCCACAATTGACATCGCACGTAAACGGAACTGTTCACTGACTAAATCGGCCACCGAAGCCATTAAGACCGCGGCAACAGCCCCCATCCCTTGCAAAGCACGCCCCAGGATCATCATTTCAATAGAGTCGGCCATGGCACAGACAATAGAGCCAACCATAAACACCAACATACCGACAATCATGAGTGGCTTACGTCCGTATTTATCCGACAGCATACCGTATGGAATCTGCAACATCGCTTGCGTCAGACCATAGATACCCATGGCAATACCAATCTGCAAACCCGTAATTTCTGAAAATTCAGCCTCCGCAAACAGCGCAAACACCGGAAAAATCATAAACAACCCTAACATTCGGGTTGAAAAGATTCCGGCAATTGAAAAAGCCGCACGTCTTTCTATTGGGCTCATGCTATTTGATGCAGGGACTGACATTCAGGGTTCCTTATTTCACAGGTCATTAAGAACACGTTATAAAACAATGTATTCAGAAATTTTAAAGCGGAAATTATAACATTCTAGTTAATTTGACAAGCCGATAATTGAGACCTACACTCAGGAATTAGAACTCTAATTTTGATTGATTAGATCAAAGACCCCTATTAGTTGCTAAATCGCCCACAAGGAGTAGCCAAATGTTTACCTGTACCGAGTGTCGATTTTCTAAATTCTCTGCCATAATTAATACTTTATTCCTCAGCTTCGTATTTTACAGCTCTTCAAGTTTGGCTCATACTTCAACAGAGACTTCTTCTAAAGTAGAACAAGGCCACACGATTCACTTCAGTGTTTCTGAAAACCAGCGAGTAGACAATGATTTAGTCGCCATTACCTTTCGTTATGTCGCTCAAGCACCCAGCGGAGAGTTGGTGATGCAATTGATTAATCAAAAAATGCAGGCTGCAGTCCGTATTCTAAAAAACTTTCCGCAAATGGAAACTCAAACCTCGCAATATCAAGTTAGACCGGTTTACAGTAAAAAACAGATCATTACCCACTGGCAAGGACAACAAAACTTAACCATTACCACTGAAAACCGAGCAGGCCTGCCTAAATTATTAGCACAGTTACAACCATATTTAAATTACCAATCCATGCGTTTTCACGTTTCTGAAGAGACTCAAAAAGAGATTAAAGATAAACTTTTAGTAAAGGCCTTAAAAAACTATCAAAGCAAAGCCAAAAAAATCGCTGCTAGTTTTGGAGCCGACCACTTTCAGTTAATCGAAACCCGAATAGATACACCAAACCTACCATCACCGCGCAACGACACTTACATGCGTTCAGCACAAATAATGAGTGAATCGGTCATGCCCACGGTGGAAGGTGGAAAAAGCGATATACGCGTACATATTTCAGGCAAAATGTTTATTCCTCATTGAGGATAAATATTCAGGAGTCGTAAGCTCAAATCTTAATATTGCTATAATGACTTCTTTTATAGAGACGGCATTGGCTAATGTTAGAAGAAATCATCATTCAGGGTGCAAGAACCCACAACCTTAAAGACATTGATGTCACCCTTCCGCGTGACAAGTTAATTGTGATAACAGGCCTGTCCGGTTCTGGTAAATCTTCCTTAGCCTTTGATACCATTTATGCAGAAGGCCAGCGTCGCTATGTCGAGTCCTTATCAGCCTACGCTCGCCAATTCCTTTCGGTTATGGAAAAGCCTGACCTTGATCATATCGAAGGTCTTTCACCTGCCATCTCGATAGAACAAAAATCGACGTCTCACAATCCGCGTTCCACCGTTGGGACCGTCACTGAAATCTACGATTACTTGCGTTTACTGTTCGCACGTGCCGGAACACCTCGTTGCCCAACCCATGGCTGCGATCTTGAAGCCCAAACAGTCAGTCAAATGGTTGACCATACTCTGTCACTTCCTGAAGGCACAAAATGCCTATTAATTGCACCGGTGGTTCGTGGCAAAAAAGGTGAGCACCTAACTCTATTAGACGAATTACAGGCGCAAGGTTTTGTGCGTGTGCGTATTGATGGAGAAGTGCATGATCTTGACGGTCAAATTCTATTAGACAAAAACAAAAAACATAATATTGATGTGATTGTCGATCGCTTCAAAATTCGTGAAGACTTAAAACAACGATTAGCGGAATCATTTGAAACCGCCCTTCGTTTAGCAGAAGGTATCGCGCAAGTCTTACCAATGGATGAAGAGGATGATTTTGAACTGCTCTTCTCTGAAAAGTTTTCTTGCCCACATTGTGGCTATTCAGTTCCAGAGTTAGAACCACGCATTTTTTCGTTTAATAACCCACATGGTGCTTGCCCAACCTGTGATGGTTTAGGGGTTAAAGATAACTTTGATGCCAAACGTATCATCAACCACCCTGAATTGAGTCTGGCTGGTGGTGCGATTCGTGGCTGGGATCGTCGCCATAAATACTATTACGACATTCTAAAAGCCGTGGCTGATCACTATCAGTTTGATATGGAAACACCTTGGGAAGACCTTAAACCAGAACAGCAAAAACTGGTTTTACATGGTTCAGGCAAAGAGAAGATTCCTTTACCGCACGGAAAGTACAGCGATACCCGTCGTTTTGAAGGCGTTATTCCAAATATGGAACGTCGCTTTGCCGAAACAGAAAGCAAGACCGTACGCGATGAACTCGATAAATTTCGTGTCACTAAAAAATGCCCATCTTGTGATGGAACTCGTTTGAATATTGCCGCTCGTAATGTCTTTGTGAGTGATCGTTCTTTACCTTCGTTAACAGATATGCCAATTGGTGAACTGCATCACTTCTTCTCAGAAGTGAAACTCACAGGTGCTAAAGGTAAAATTGCCGACAAAATCACCAAAGAGATTCATGACCGTTTAAGTTTCTTAGTCAATGTTGGTTTGAACTACTTAACCTTAAACCGCAGTGCAGAAACCTTATCTGGAGGGGAAGCTCAACGCATCCGTTTAGCCAGCCAAATCGGGGCAGGCCTGGTCGGTGTTATGTACGTGTTAGATGAACCGTCTATCGGCCTACATCAACGCGATAATGATCGCTTATTAGATACTTTGACTCACCTACGTGATCTTGGAAATACGGTAATCGTGGTTGAACACGATGAGGACGCAATTCGTGCGGCCGATTATGTCTTAGACATTGGACCTGGTGCGGGTATTCATGGTGGACGCATTATGGCTGAAGGAACACCTGAAGAGGTCATGAAAAACCCCAACTCTTTAACTGGTCAGTTCCTAAATGGAACCAGAAAGATTGAAGTACCAGGGGAACGCTTAACCCCTAATGAAGATAAATGGCTCACTATTAAAGGGGCAACAGGGAACAATCTAAAAAATGTTACCTTAGACATTCCAGCAGGCCTGTTGACTTGTGTTAGTGGTGTTTCTGGCTCAGGTAAATCAACCCTGATTAACGCGACCCTATCTAAACTTGCCGCCAACATGTTAAACGGAGCCGAACAGAATGTTGCCCCTCATAAATCGGTGGAGGGCATGGAGCATTTTGATAAATCGGTTAATATCGATCAAAGTGCGATTGGTCGTACCCCACGCTCCAATCCAGCAACCTATACAGGCCTATTCACTCCAATTCGTGAACTGCTTTCTGCAACACCAGAATCACGAACTCGTGGTTATACACCAGGTCGATTCAGTTTTAACGTGAAAGGTGGGCGCTGTGAAGCTTGTCAGGGTGATGGTGTCATTAAGGTAGAGATGCACTTTTTACCGGATGTCTATGTCCCCTGTGATGTTTGCCACGGTGCTCGCTATAACCGTGAAACTCTGCAAGTTCAGTATAAAGGCAAAAACATTCATGAAATTTTAGCCATGACGGTGGAAGATGCTCGCGCATTTTTTGATGCCATTCCTGTATTAGCTCGTAAGTTACAAACTTTGATGGATGTCGGCTTGGGTTATATCAAACTTGGCCAGAGTGCGACCACCCTTTCTGGTGGTGAAGCCCAGCGAGTTAAGCTAGCTAAAGAACTCTCGAAACGTGATACTGGTAATACACTCTATATTTTAGATGAGCCAACGACTGGACTGCACTTTCACGACATCGAGCTTCTACTAAAAGTGATTCGTCACTTACGTGACCAGGGCAATACCATCGTGATTATCGAACACAATTTAGATGTCATTAAGACCGCAGACTGGGTTGTCGACTTAGGCCCTGAAGGTGGTTCAGGTGGAGGTAGAATTGTGGCAAAAGGCACACCTGAAGAGATTGCTGACAATCCAGAATCTCATACTGGGCACTATCTAAAGTCGATGTTAACGTAGTTTTTAAGCCACGAGAGACCTGATCTTAAGTGGCTTTAACCTCAGATTCAGAAGCTTTCTGTTTAGAGTTGGCAGCGACCGCTTGTTGGGCTTCATCCAGACTGGCGAATAGCTGGAAATGATCTTCAAAATTGTCTAACCCGTAACGAGCTAATGTTCGAAGTGGCTGAAATTGAAGTTCACTTAAATAGACTTCAACACCATTAGCCTGCGCATGACTGACAAAACGACGCAGAGCAGACAAGCCCCCTGTATCTAAAATCGTCACCGCATCCATTTGAATAACAATGCCCTTTTTACCGGCTAGGGTGCTGGCCAATTCACTAAACAAACGATCCGCCGCCGCAAAAAATAGTGGCCCTTGAATGCGGTAAAAACTCCAATCAGCGGGCATCAGTTCACTGTGATAGCGCTTCTCTTCATGAATATCTTGAAGTTTGGTCATGTCTGCAATCTCTTTTACAAACAGGATTGAAGCTAAAACCATTCCCATCGTTACCGCGACCACTACATCAAATAACAGAATAATCACAAAACACGTTAGGTACACCCAAGTGTCCATGCTTTGGCCTTTGATTAACGCAATCGCCCTCGGGAACTCACTCATACGCCAAGCAACTAAAATTAATAAGGCGGACATTGCAGGCATAGGTAAGTGCATTAACAAACCTGCTAAAAAATAGATGGCAAACAGAACCACTAAGGCATGAATCACTCCTGATATTGGGGAAACAGCCCCAGCACGAAGATTCGTAATAGAGCGAGCTATTGCACCACTAGAAGCAAACCCACCAAATAGCGGAGAAAGGACATTTCCGATTCCCTGCCCTAATAACTCACTATTGGGTGAGTGACGTGTACCGGCAGCATTATCCAACACGACAGCACAAAAGAGTGACTCCATTGCACCCAGTACAGCCAAAGCAAAGGCAACGGGTAACAAAGCCTTAAACATCTCCCAAACTTCAGTAGAGCTCATCGCTGCTAAATTTTCAGCAATCCAAACCCCTTGAAAACTTGGAAAATAGTGAGGTAACTCATCAAATAACTGGCCTACCGTTAAAATTTGAGCCCCTTCAAGGTTCCAGTAATACACAGCAATGGCTGCAAACACCAAGCCTGGTAAATGCCCAGGAAAAGGAATTTTCAAACGTCTCCACAACACCATAAAAACTAGGGTGGACACACCGACAACAGTGGACTCCCAATGTAATGAATGAATATTTTCTAGCATCACCCAGAGACGTTGTAGAAAGTCACTGGGAAGGTCAATCAAATAAAGTCCAAAGAAGTCCTTCATCTGTAAAAAAATGATGAGGGTAGCAATTCCTGTCGTGAAACCTAAAGTAATTGCCTCTGGGATATACTCAATCCACCGGCCAAATCGTAGAAAAGCCATAAGAATGAGCAGTAAGCCCGTCAATAACGAGACAAGAATCAACCCCAAAAGGCCATATACTTCAGTAATAGGAATGAGGAGAATAACAAATGAGGCAGTCGGGCCGGCAATACTAAACCGTGATCCACCAGCTAATGCAGTGAAAATACCAGCAACAATAGCCGTATAGAGTCCATATATTGGGGATACACCAATACCTGTCGCCAATGCCATGGAAATAGGAATCGTCAATATACCAACCGTCAGACCAGCAATTGAATCCTTACTAAAATCCCCACGGTCATACCCCTGTTTCTGCAAAACATCATTTAGACCGTAACCAAGCTTAAGGCTTGTTAAATAGCTTCGTTGTGACATACATACTTATAAATTTTATATCCAAGTTTAAGAATCAAACAAGAAGTGAATCAATAGCCTTAATTTTAGATAACTATAAGGCCAATAACAAAATGAACCGTTAGATTAAGGCTTAGTTTGACTTAGTTTCATTATGACATGCCCGGCCAACATCAACCCAAAAATACCGGGCATATAGCTAGCTGTTCCATTGACAACACGACCACGTGCACCTTCGATCTCCTCCATTGGACCTGGATCTTTAGGCAATTCTGTAGAAAAAACCGTCATCACTCCCTTAGTAATGCCTTGCTTCTTAAGGCGTTGACGCATATTACGTGCTAAGGCACAGCCATGAGTTTTAGAGATATCAGCAAGCTCTATCTTAGATGGATCGATTCGTCGGCCTGCACCCATGCTAGAAACCGTAGGTATCCCTTTCTGAACAGCCGTGATCACTAAAGAAGCTTTACAATTGAGACTATCAATAGCATCAACAACATAATCAAATTTAGTAGACAGCAATTCATCCATATCGTTAGGACGAATAAATTGCTTATTTATATTCACCTTACAGCTTGGGTTGATATCGGCAACCCGGCCTGCCATGACTTCTGCTTTATTCAAGCCAACGGTGGAATTCAGGGCAATAATCTGACGATTTAGATTAGAGTCACTGACATCATCATGATCTATAATAGTTAACTCACCAACACCTGCACGTGCCAAGGCCTCTATCACAAAGCCTCCAACACCACCAACTCCCGCAACCAATACATGTGCCTTCTGTAATTGGCCTAAACCTTTGTCTCCAAAGACTAATAAACTGCGTTCAAATAAAGCGTTCAAATTAATTCCTTATAATTTAAATAGTACTCGGGCATTGTTTGTTGTTATTGATTCAACTTGACCTGTTACCAGGCCTGTTAGGTTTGAAACTTGATTTAAAGTTGAATAGATATCCGATAGTTGAGCTTCTGTATGACCAGGCAACAAAATATTAGGGGCATCCGTTTCAAGTACAAAGTGCTCCAGCCCAAAACGAGCTACCAACTGATGATACCGCCTAGCATTATCACGAACAATAATACCATTGACACCAATTTTGTAACCAAGATTTAAGTAAGACTGTGCAATCTCTATACTAGAACCCAGGCTATGAATAACACCAGTAACAGTATAATTTTTTAATAACTTTAATAAATCAGTATGTGCTTTATAAACGTGCAAAGAGACTGGAAGTTGATATTTTTCAGCTAATGCAAGCTGTACATCTAAAGCTTGTATCTGAAGTTCTTTATTATGAATATAGGGTTTAGAGAAATCTAAACCGATTTCACCAATAGCGTTAATAGAGTTTTGATCTATATGCATTCTTAAAAGATCGACTTGATCATTCCAACTTTGATCAACAAACCAAGGGTGCAATCCTAAGGCAGGGTAGATATTGTCATAAGTAGATGACAATTGAATAACATTGTTCCAATTAGCTGACGACGTACCCATGGTTAAATAAAGATTATTGGAGTTGAGTTGGGACCTGAGCTGACTGGCTGACAGTTGGTCTAAATGACAATGAGTATCGAAAATCATAAATTTTAGATATAAAAAAAGCCGGTAAAAACCGGCTTCTTTTAATGCTTAAGCTTATTCAGCTGAATCTGTAGCCGCAGGACGGTCTACTAATTCAACGATAGCCATAGGTGCATTATCACCAGGACGGAAACCACATTTTAAAATGCGGATATAACCACCTGGACGAGTTTGGTAACGAGGACCTAACTCTTGGAATAATTTACCTACCGCAGCTTTATCACCTAAACGTGCAAAAGCAGTACGACGGTTATGAACACTGTCATTCTTTGCAAGTGTAATCAAAGGCTCAGCAACTCCGCGAAGTTCTTTAGCCTTAGCAACCGTAGTACGAATTACTTCGTGCTCGATAAGTGAAGCTGACATGTTCTTAAACATTGCTTTACGGTGTGAGCTATTTCTATTTAACTTACGACCAGATTTACCATGACGCATGATAACTTCCTTATATTATACTGATTCTTTGCTCACCAGGCTTGCTGGCGGCCAGTTTTCCAATTTAGTCCCTAGGCTTAGACCACGTTGAGCAAGAACATCTTTGATCTCTTGCAGTGACTTCTTACCTAGGTTTGGTGTTTTAAGTAGGTGGTTCTCAGAACGCTGTACTAAATCACCAATGTAATAAATTTGTTCTGCTTTCAAACAGTTTGCTGAACGAACCGTCAACTCTAAATCGTCAACAGGCTGTAAGAAGATCGGATCGAATTCGTTCTCTTCTTCTTCAGGCGCTGCCACTTCTTTGTGTTTAAGGTCAACAAAAGCATTTAGCTGTAGGTGCAGTACAGTAGCAGCTTGCTTGATTGCATCTTCAGGATCCAAAGTTCCGTCAGTTACAACATCAATAATAAGCTTATCTAAATCTGTACGTTGTTCAACACGTGCATTCTGAACTTCATAGCTCACTGTATGCACAGGACTGAAACTAGCATCTAACTTAAGGCCGCCGATAGTCGTCGACTCTGAATCAGACTGCACAGCAGGACGGTAACCAATACCAGTCTCTACCTTAATTTGCATGTTCAATTCAGCACCTTCACTCACATGCGCAATGATGTGATCAGGGTTAGCAATCTCTACATCATGATCAACTTCGATGTCTGATGCACGAACAACTGCAGGGCCTTTTTTGTGCAAAGATAACTCTGCACTGTCTTTTGCGTTCAACTTTACAGATACTTCTTTAAGGTTTAGAAGAATCTCTAGGACATCTTCTCTTACACCTTCGATTGATGAATATTCGTGTAAAACACCATCAATATGAGTTTCTACAATCGCAGCACCAGGCATAGATGACAACAGAATACGACGCAGAGCATTTCCTAGTGTGTGACCGAAACCTCTTTCAAGAGGCTCCAAAGTGACACGACTGTGAAAGTCTGATTTTCTCTGAATATCAACTAAACGAGGTGTTAACAGCTGTTCTAACATCTCTTGCATTAGAAGTTATCTCCGTTTGAATATTACTTAGAGTAAAGCTCAACAATTAAGTTTTCTGAAATATCAGCAGATAGGTCAGAACGATCAGGTACAGATTTAAAGGTACCTTCAAACTTAGAACCATCAACTTCAACCCATCCAACAGTTCCGCCTTGTGCGTGAAGCTCTAGAGCTTGTGCAATACGAGACTGGCTGCGAGCCTTTTCTCTGATAGCAATGGTATCGCCAGCAGCCACATCATAAGATGGGATGTTAACAACTTGTCCATTTACTAAAATAGATTTGTGTGAAACTAGCTGACGCGCTTCTGCACGAGTAGCAGCGAATCCCATACGGTAAACTACGTTATCCAAACGGCTTTCAAGGATTTGTAGCAGGTTAACACCTGTTGATCCTTTACGACGATCTGCTTCTTTATAGTAAAGACGGAATTTCTTCTCAAGAACACCGTACATACGACGAACTTTTTGCTTTTCACGCAACTGAGTACCATACTCTGTTACTTTTTTACGACCTGCACCGTGCTGACCTGGTAGTTGATCAATTTTACATTTTGAATCGATGCTACGAACACCACTTTTCAAAAATAGATCCGTACCTTCACGACGTGCAAGTTTACACTTAGGTCCAATATATCTAGCCATGTTTACCTCTAATATTAAACGCGACGTTTTTTAGGTGGACGGCAACCATTGTGAGGAATAGGAGTTACGTCAGAAATTGCCGTAATCTTGAATCCTGCACTATGTAAACCGCGAACTGCTGAATCACGACCAGGTCCAGGACCTTTAACCATAACTTCAACGTTCTTAACACCATAGTCGTGAGCCATTTGGCCTGCACGTTCTGCTGCTACTTGAGCTGCGAATGGGGTACTTTTACGTGATCCGCGAAAACCACTGCCACCCGAAGTTGCCCAACACAATGTATTACCCTGACGATCAGTAATCGTCACGATTGTGTTGTTGAAAGTGGCGTGTACATGTGCAACTGCATCATTTACAACCTGTTTCACTTTCTTTTTAACACGCGTATTTGCTTTTGCCATAATCTATTCTCGCAATTATGCGTTATCTCTTAATAGGTCTTACAGGACCTTTACGAGTACGTGCATTAGTTTTTGTACGTTGTCCACGCAAAGGTAGACTACGACGGTGACGAATACCACGGTAGCAACCCATGTCCATTAATCGCTTAATGTTCATAGATACTTCACGGCGAAGATCACCTTCAATTTTGAATTTTGTTACTTCTGAACGAAGTGCTTCTAACTGTTCTTCAGTTAGTTCTCTAACCTTAGTGGTTGGATCCAATTTAACAGCATCACAAATTGCTTTTGAAGAAGTTGAACCAATCCCGTAGATTGAAGTCAACCCGATCACAATATGCTTGTTAACTGGTATGTTTACGCCGGCAATACGAGCCATTTAGACGCTCCCTTAAATTCCATCTACCGAAAAACAGAGCATTATACCTGTTTTCCGAATCAAATACTAGATCAATAACAAATAGTTATTTGCCTTTTAATTTTGCCTTCTTCATCATGCCTTCATACTGGGTTGATTGCATCTGTGCTTGAATTTGTGTCATGAAATCCATAACTACAATCACGATGATCAGCAATGATGTACCTCCAAAATAGAAAGGGACATTCCAGTACAGAATCAAAAATTCTGGCAATAGACAAACGGCTGTAATATAGATTGCACCTGCTAGAGTCAAACGACCCATAATGCCATCAATATGTCTTGCTGTTTGTGGACCTGGACGAATTCCAGGTAAATACGCACCAGACTTTCTTAAGTTGTCTGCAGTTTCATTTGGATTGAAAACAATCGCCGTATAGAAAAAGCAGAAGAAAATAATGGCTAATGCATATAATAGAATATACAGTGGCTGACCTGGAGACATCGTAGTCGCGATATCTTTTAACCAACCCATATTCTCTGCAGTACCAAACCATCCACCGAGTGTAGCTGGGAACAGAATAATACTGGATGCAAATATCGGTGGAATTACACCTGCCATATTAAGTTTCAACGGCAAGTGGCTTTCTTGTCCACCGTAAAGCTTTCTGCCACGCATCTTTTGAGCATAGTGAACTGGAATGCGGCGTTGGCCACGTTCTACGAACACCACAAATGCAATAACAGCAAATACTAATGATAGAAGTACAAACACTGTAATAGCGTGCATAGCACCAGTGTTAACTTGCTCAAACGTTCCACCAAGTGCGGAAGGTAAACCTGCCACGATCCCAGCGAAAATAATGAGTGAAATACCATTACCAATACCACGTTCAGTAATCTGTTCACCTAACCACATTAAGAAAATAGTTCCACCAACAAGTGTTGTTACCGCTGTAACCTTAAAAAGGAAACCTGGATCAACCACAACTGGTAAGCCATTAATATTCTGTGACTCTAGCGCTACTGCGACACCCAATGCTTGGAATGTTGCAAGTACAACAGTACCCATACGAGTATATTGTGTTATTTTACGACGGCCATGTTCGCCATCTTTCTTCAATTGTTCCAACTTAGGAGAAACAACTGTTAATAGCTGCATAATAATAGAGGCAGATATATAGGGCATAATCCCTAGAGCAAATATTGAAAGACGCTCAAGGGCACCACCTGAGAACATGTTAAACATGTCTAGGATAGTGCCCTTTTGCTGTTCAAACATTGCTGCCAATGCTATAGGATCAATAGAAGGAACTGGAATATGTGTACCTAAACGGTAGACAATTAAAGCACCCAAAACAAAAAATATTTTGTTTTTTAAATCACCCATAGCACTTGTTGCCATTGAACTATTCATAAAGACTAATCTTCGATTGAGCCGCCAGCTGCTTCAATAGCCGCCTTAGCGCCTGCAGTTGCTTTAATGCCTGATAATTTTACTGATTTAGTAATTTCACCAGAGTTGACAACTTTAACTACCTTAATCTTTTCACCGATAATATCAGCTGCTTTAAGAGCTGCTAAATCAACAACATCAGCGTCAATTTTTGAAAGCGTATCTAGACGAATTTCAGTAGTGAAAGATGCTTTACGTGAAGAGAAACCAAGTTTTGGCAATCTTCGTTGTAAAGGCATTTGTCCACCTTCAAATCCGATCTTAGGCATCCCACCTGAGCGAGATTTCTGACCTTTATGACCACGTCCACCCATCTTACCCCAGCCAGAACCCTGACCGCGTCCGACGCGTTTTCTTACAGATTTTGAACCTTCTGCAGGTTTTAGAGTATTTAAATGCATATTATGCTTCCTCAACCTTTAGTAAGTAAGAAACCTTATTAATCATTCCACGATTTTCTGGAGTATCAATAACGGCTACTGTTTGGTGCATCTTTCTAAGACCAAGACCAGATACACATGCTTTATGAGCTGGTAAACGGCCAATTGTGCTTTTTACCAGAGTCACTGTTACATATTTTTGATCAGACATCTTATTCACCTAAAATTTCTTGAACAGTTTTACCACGTTTTGCAGCGATCTGTTCTGGGCTACTCATGCTAACTAAAGCGTTCACTGTTGAACGAACAACGTTCACAGGACGAGTGGTACCAACACACTTAGATAATACGTTTTTAACACCTGCGGCTTCAAGTACTGCACGCATCGCTCCACCGGCGATTACTCCAGTACCTTCAGACGCTGGTAACATAACGATGTTAGCTGCACCTTGCTTGTAATTAATTGGGTATTGAAGTGTTCCGTTATTTAACGGAATATCTTTCATGTTGCGACGTGCTTTTTCCATAGCCTTTTTAATTGCTACCGGGACTTCGTTAGCTTTACCACTACCGTAACCGACACGTCCTTCACCATCACCTACTACGGCTAATGCTGAAAAACCAAAAACACGACCACCCTTAACAACCTTAGCAACACGGCGAACTGAAACTAGCTTCTCAACTAGTCCGTCTTGTCCGTCTTGTAATTCACGTGAAGACATATTTTATCCTTCTATTAAAATTCAAGACCGTTTGCACGGGCTGAATCTGCTAATTGTTGTACACGTCCATGATATTTAAAACCAGAACGGTCGAATGCAACTTTAGTCACACCAGCTGCTTTTGCTTTTTCCGCAATTGTTTTACCAACTGCTGCTGCCGCATCTTTGTTACCAGTGTTGCTGATTTCTTTTTTAATATCCGCTTGTACTGTAGAACTTGAAGCAATTACTTCAGCACCATTAGCTGAAATAAGCTGAGCATAAATATGCTGAGAAGTACGGTATACACACAAACGTGGTATAACTAACTCTGCAATTTTAGCTCTAGTTTTCTTTGCTCTACGAAGACGGGCTGATTTTTTACTCATACTATTGTCCAGCCTTATTTCTTCTTAGCTTCTTTACGTAAAATACGCTCATCAGCATACTTAACACCCTTACCTTTATACGGCTCAGGTGGACGATATGCACGAATCTCTGCAGCAACTTGTCCAACAACTTGCTTATCAGCGCCTTTTACAACGATTTCTGTTTGTGTAGGAGTTTCAATCGTAATTCCTTCAGGAATTGCGTGATCTACAGGGTGTGAGAAACCTAAAGTTAAGTTAAGAGTTTTACCTTGCGCTTTAGCACGGTAACCAACACCAACTAACTGTAATTTTTTCTCAAAACCTTGAGTTACACCAACAACCATATTGTTCACTAATGCACGAACTGTACCTGCATGTGCCCAACCATTTGCTGCACCATCAACTGGTGCGAAGGTAACTTTACCTTCAGATTGCTCAACAACTACTGCAGCATTAAATGCTTGAGTCAAAGAAGCCTTTGAACCCTTAACAGTAACTTCAGTTCCATCAACTGAAAGTTCAACACCAGCTGGAAGGCTTACAGGAGCTTTTGCGATTCTAGACATAATAAACTCCTTATGCTACGAAGCAAATAACTTCACCACCGACACCCGCTTTACGCGCGTCACGGTCAGTCATAATACCATTTGATGTTGAAATTAGAGCGATCCCAAGACCACCGATTACTTCTGGCAACTCATCTTTGTTCTTGTATACACGAAGACCAGGACGACTTACTCTTTTGATCATCTCAATTACCGGTTTACCTTCAAAATATTTAAGGTCTACTGATAATTCAGGTTTTCCACTATTCTCATTAACGCTGAATGTTGAAACATAACCTTCATCAGATAAAACTTTAGCAATTGCTTGCTTAGCTTTTGATGCAGGAATTACAACTTTCGCATGACCAGCCATTTGACCGTTACGAATGCGAGTTAACATATCAGCGATTGGATCAGACATACTCATAGATTTTATCCTTACCAACTGGCCTTACGAAGACCAGGAACATCACCTTGCATAGCTAACTGACGTAGCATGTTACGTGATAATCCAAACTTTCTATATACACCGTGAGGGCGCCCAGTAATACGACAACGGTTACGTTGACGAACAGGTGATGCATCACGTGGTAACTTAGCTAACGCGTCAACTGCATCCATACGCTCTCCAAACTCAAGAGTCGGATCAATTGACATCGCTTTTAATTTAGCACGCTTAGCAGCAAACTTTTCTACCGTATCTGCACGTTTCTTTTCACGTGCGATCATTGATTTCTTAGCCACAACAAAACCCTCTATTTTTTAAATGGGAAGTTAAAAGCTTCAAGAAGAGCCTTAGCTTCGTCATTTGAATTTGCAGTTGTAGCAAAATTGACGTCCATCCCACGGATTTTATCAATCTTTTCAAATTCAATTTCAGGGAAGATAATTTGCTCTTTCAAACCTAGGTTGTAGTTTCCGCGGCCGTCAAATGCATTACCATTTACACCACGGAAATCACGTACACGAGGAAGTGCGATATTGATCAGACGATCAAGAAATTCGTACATCTTCGCTCCACGTAAAGTAACTTTACATCCTACAGGATAACCGTCACGTACTTTAAAACTAGCAACAGATTTACGTGCTAATGTTTTAACTACTTTTTGACCTGCGATCTTTTCAAGATCTGCAACTGCGTTATCTAGAACTTTTTTATCACCAATAGCTTCACCAACACCCATATTAATGGTGATTTTACTCAAACGTGGTGCTTGCATAGGTGATTTATAATCAAACTTTTCCATTAACTGAGAAACAATTTGATCATTATAGATTTTTTGTAATCTTGACATCTTACCAACCTATCTTAAGCATCAACCGCTTTACCAGTAGATTTGAATACACGTACCTTAGTACCGTCTTCAACTTTAATACCTACTTTGTCAGCTTTGTTAGTTTCTGGGTTTAGTAGCGCAACATTAGATGCATCCATTGGCATCTCTTTAGAAACGATCCCACCTTGCGCACCAGTCATTGGATTTGCCTTTGTGTGTTTCTTAACTAAGTTAATGCCGTCAACCAATACTTTACCACTCTCTAGAATGGCAGAAATTGATCCGCGCTTACCTTTATCTTTTCCAGTGATAACAATAATCTCATCACCTTTCTTTAATCGATTCATCTCTTAATTCCTTATAGAACTTCAGGAGCTAATGAAACAATCTTCATAAACTTCTCATTACGAAGCTCACGAGTAACAGGTCCGAAGATTCGTGTTCCGATTGGCTCTAATTTTGCGTTAAGGATAACAGCAGCATTGCCATCAAACTTAATCAAAGAACCATCGTTACGTCTTACACCTTTAGCAGTACGTACTACTACAGCGTTATAAACGTCACCTTTCTTAACCTTACCACGAGGTGCAGCTTCTTTTACACTTACTTTAATGACGTCGCCAATGCCAGCATAACGGCGCTTTGAACCGCCTAATACTTTAATACATTGTACGCGTCGTGCTCCGCTGTTATCTGCAACATCAAGCACTGTTTGCATTTGAATCATGGTGGTACTCCATCCATAAAAATAAATTTCTTTCAGCACAAAAACCGCACTAATGATCAGTTCCTTCCGGCTTAATCAATAGAACGGTTTTGAATTGAGCTATTATAACTAATAGCTTTTATTTAATCAAGTTAAATTAACAGAGATTAAATTTTAGCTTTTGAGTCGATCGATACAAGAGTCCATGACTTGTTCTTTGAAATTGGCTTACATTCTGCAATAGTTACAGTATCACCAACTCCACAGCTGTTATCAGCATCATGCGCCATTAACTTTGTAGACTTACGAACGAATTTTTTATATTTAGGGTGCTTGATAAAACGCTCGATACGAACAACAACAGATTGTTGCATACCATTGCTTACCACAACACCTTGTGCAGTACGTGCTTTATTCTCTTGGCCAGCCATTCTTATTTACTCACTTTTTGACGAATGATGGTTTTAACTCTAGCAATTGAACGACGAACCGTCTTTAATTGGCTAGAATTTGATAACTGACCAGTTGCATGCTGCATTCTTAGATTAAATTGCTCTTTAAGCAACTCAACCATTTCAGCTCTTAACTCATCAACTGTCTTTTCATTAAGTTCTTTTGCAGTCATTTACATCACCGTTCTGGTTACAACTTGTGTCTTGAAAGGTAATTTAGCAGCAGCAAGCTCAAAAGCTTGACGCGCTAAATTCTCATCAACACCTTGGATTTCATAAAGGATTCTTCCTGGCTGAACCTGGGCAACCCAGTATTCAACATTACCCTTACCTTTACCCATACGAACCTCAAGAGGTTTACTGGTAATAGGTTTGTCAGGGAATACACGAATCCAAATTTTAGCACCACGCTTTACGTGACGTGTCATTACACGACGACCAGCTTCGATTTGACGAGAGGTCATACGACCTCTTTCTAAGGCTTTAAGACCGAAATCACCGAAGCTAACTTTGTTTCCAACTTGTGCCAATCCACGGTTACGTCCTTTTTGGACTTTTCTGAATTTGGTACGTTTAGGCATTAACATAGGTAGTTTTCCTTTTATTTACGGCCTTTCTTGCCCTTAGATTGTTTATTGTCCTCAAGCGCCAGCTTGCCAAGTTTTTCACCTTTAAAGATCCAAACCTTAATACCGATCTTACCGTAAGTAGTATCAGCTTCAACTGCTGAATAATCGATGTCTGCACGGAAAGTATGCAAAGGAACACGCCCTTCACGATACCATTCAGCACGGGCAATATCTGCACCATTTAAACGACCAGAAACCGTAACCTTGATACCTTCAGCACCAAGACGCATAGCGTTACCAACTGCACGTTTCATTGCGCGACGGAACTGAATACGTTTCTCTAACTGCTGAGCGATAGACTCACCAACTAATTTAGCATCTAGTTCAGGCTTTTTAATCTCTTCGATATTGATATTTACAGGCATTCCAGTCATCTTAACTAGAGACTGCTTAAGCTTTTCAATATCTTCACCTTTCTTACCAATAACAACACCTGGACGTGCTGTATGGATCGTTACACGAACTCCATTAGCGACACGTTCAATATTTAGTTTACTGATAGAAGCATGCTTTAGTTTTTTATTCAATTCATTACGAATCTCAACATCACTGACTAGAAAATCAGCATAGTCTTTACTATTAGCATACCAGCGGGCATTCCAGTCTTTAGTAATACCAAGACGAATACCAATAGGATGTACTTTTTGTCCCATTCTGATTCTCCTTATTTGTCGCCAACAGTAACTGTGATGTGGCTAGTGCGCTTAAGAATTCTGTTTCCACGACCTTTTGCACGGGCACGCATACGTTTCATAATTGAGCCTTCGTTTACAAAAGTGGCAGTCACTTTTAATTCGTCAATGTCTGCACCTTCATTATTTTCAGCATTCGCAATCGCTGAATTTAAAACAGCTTTCATTAAATCAGCTGCCTTTTGGTTGCTGAAAGTTAGCACATTTAGCGCTGTTTCAACATCCTTACCTCGAATCATATCCGCAACTAAACGTGCTTTTTGTGGAGAGATACGAGCAAATTTATGTGTAGCACTTACTTGCATAACAATCCCCTATTAGCGTTTAGCTTTTTTATCCGCAGCGTGGCCACGGTATGTACGAGTCATTGAAAATTCACCCAACTTGTGGCCAACCATGTTCTCTGAAACGAAAACAGGGATATGTTCCTTACCATTATGAACGGCAATTGTTAAGCCGATCATATCAGGTAGGATCATTGATCGTCTTGACCAAGTTTTAATTGGACGTTTATTACCAGATTCTTGCGCCTCAATCACTTTCTTGTACAAGTGATGATCTACAAAAGGTCCTTTTTTAACTGAACGTGGCATCAGTGTCCTTCCTTATTACTTGTTTCTACGACGTACGATCATTCCATCGGTACGCTTATTACTACGAGTCTTCTTACCTTTAGTCGGAACACCCCATGGCGTAACAGGGTTACGTCCACCAGAAGTACGACCTTCACCACCACCGTGTGGGTGATCAACTGGGTTCATGGCAACACCACGAACAGTTGGGCGAACACCACGCCAGCGCTTAGCACCAGCTTTACCTAGTTTACGTAGGCTGTGTTCAGAGTTACCAACTTCACCAATCGTTGCTTTACATTCAGCAAGGATCTTGCGCATTTCACCAGAACGTAATTTACATAGTACATATGCACCGTCACGACCAGCAATTTGAACAGAAGCACCAGCAGAACGTGCAATTTGAGCACCTTTACCAGGTCGCATTTCCAAGTTGTGCACAACAGTACCAACAGGGATATTACGAAGCGGTAAACAGTTACCTACTTTAATTGCAACATGCTCTCCAGATTCAATTACATCACCTGCAGCCAATTTCTTAGGAGCAATAATATATGCACGTTCACCATCAGCATACTTAAGTAATGCGATATGTGCAGTACGGTTAGGATCATATTCTAAACGTTCAACAGTCGCTGGAATACCAGTTTTGTTACGCTTAAAGTCAACCATACGATAGTGCTGCTTGTGACCACCACCATGGTGACGTACTGTGATACGACCATTGTTGTTACGACCACCAGACTTTGATTTCTTTTCTAGCAAAGCTGAATGAGGCTTACCTTTGTGAAGTGAAGGTTCAACAACACTTACAACAAAACGGCGTCCTGCAGAGGTCGGCTTAGACTTTTTAATAATTGCCATAACTAGACTCCTTATTCAGCTGTTGCGAAGTCAATATCTTGACCCGCTGCTAAAGTAACAATGGCTTTACGCACACCATTACGACGACCCTTACGGCCCTTGAATACTTTAGTTTTACCTTTGATGTTAATTACATTGACTGTTTCAACTTTAACATCAAATAAACTTTCAACTGCAGCCTTAACTTCAGTTTTAGTTGCTGTAGGCTCAACCTTAAATACGTATTTATTTGCAGCATCAGCCATGATTGCAGACTTCTCTGAAACATGCGGTGCAAGTAATACTTTTAAAATTCTTTCTTGGTTCATGCTAACTGCTCCTCTAGACGCTTAACTGCAGCTTGAGTCATAACAACATTCTGGAAACCAACTAAACTAACTGGATCAATACCAGCAACATCAGATACTTCAGCGTTGTATAGGTTACGAGCCGAAAGATATAGATACTCATCAAATCCTTCAGTCACTACCAATGCATCAGTAATGTTTAGAGAAGCTAACTTAGCTTTAAACTCTTTAGTTTTAGGTGCTTCAACAGTAAAGTCATCAACAACAATCAAACGACCAGCTCTATTTAGTTCAGAGAAGATAGAGCGCATTGCACCACGGTACATTTTTCTGTTAACTTTCTGAGAAAAGTCACGATTATGTCCAGGGAACGCGCGTCCACCACCAACCCAAATAGGGCTACGGCTAGTACCGGCACGCGCACGTCCAGTACCTTTCTGATTCCAAGGCTTAGCACCACCACCACGTACTGCTGCACGGTTTTTTTGAGCTTTAGTACCTGAACGTCCACCATTCATGTAAGACGTTACAACTTGATGCACTAGAGCTTCATTAAAATCTACACCAAATAAATCATCAGAAACCGAAACAGTTCCATTTTCTTTACCTGTAGATACTTCAATTAATTTTAAATCCATCATGCCCACCTTACTTAACAGCTTTTCGAACGATGACAGTACTATTCTTAGCACCAGGAACTGCACCTTTGATCAACAATAGACCATTTTCTGCATCAACCTTAACTAAGTCTAAGTTCTGTGTTGTTTGACGAACATCACCCATGTGACCAGACATTTTCTTACCTTTGAAAACGCGACCAGGAGTTTGGTTTTGCCCGATAGAACCGTTCGAACGGTGAGAGATTGAGTTACCGTGTGTTGCATCTTGCATAGCGAAGTTATGACGCTTCACCCCACCTTGAAAACCTTTACCTTTTGTCGTACCTGTCACATCAACAACAGCCACTTCAGCAAAACTTTCTGCGGTAATTTCAGAACCTACTTCTAGACCTTCCATTTCTGCAGCTTCAGCACGAAACTCATATAAACCACGACCAGCTTCAACACCTGCTTTCGCAAAATGTCCAGCCTTAGGCTTGTTAACACGACCAGCGTGAACAGTACCTGTAGTAACTTGGATTGCAGAATAACCGTCTGTATCAACAGACTTTAACTGTGTAATTCTGTTAGGAGATACTTCAACCACTGTTACAGGGGTAGAAATACCGTCCTCGTTGAATACACGAGTCATCCCAATCTTCTTACCAATGAGACCAATACTCATATCTTTACCTCATTATTATCTTAATCAGTCATTACGATTGATGACTAACCACTATTACGATTAACGTAACTCTAATTGAACATCCACACCCGCAGCTAAATCTAGCTTCATTAATGCATCAACTGTTTTATCAGTTGGATCAACGATATCTAGAAGACGTTTGTGAGTACGAATTTCGTACTGATCACGCGCATCTTTGTTAACGTGCGGAGAAACTAGGATTGTAAAACGCTCTTTACGAGTTGGCATTGGAATTGGGCCACGAACTTGCGCACCAGTTCTTTTTGCAGTCTCTGTAATTTCACGAGCTGATTGATCAATTAATCTATGATCAAACGCTTTTAAGCGAATACGAATATTTTGATTCGACATTTCTAATTCTCTTCTTATAAAAAAAGAAAAGCATACACTTTTACAGCACATGCAAACTAAGGGAGCGGATTATAGCAACCTAATATGAGAAACGCAACCCTTTAATTTCAAAACAAAAAAAGGGAGCCGAAGCCCCCTTTTTATTTTGTGCAATACCGCGCTAAAAATTAATCAAGAATTTTAGCAACAACACCTGCACCAACAGTACGTCCACCTTCACGGATAGCGAAGCGTAAACCTTCACCCATCGCGATCGGGTTGATTAACTCTACCGTCATTTGTACGTTATCACCAGGCATAACCATTTCTGTGCCTTCTGGTAAAGTACATGCACCTGTTACGTCAGTTGTACGGAAGTAGAACTGTGGACGGTAACCTTGGAAGAATGGAGTGTGACGTCCACCTTCATCTTTTGAAAGTACATATACTTCAGCTTCGAACTTAGTATGTGGTGTTACAGTCCCTTTATGCGCAAGAACCTGTCCACGTTCGATATCTTCACGCTTAGTACCACGTAATAGGATACCAACGTTATCACCCGCTTCACCTTGGTCAAGCAGCTTACGGAACATTTCAACACCGGTAACTGTTGTGATCTGAGTCGGACGAATACCAACGATTTCGATCTCTTCACCAACTTTTACAACACCAGTCTCAACACGACCAGTTGCAACTGTTCCACGACCCTGGATTGAGAAGATATCTTCTACAGGCATTAAGAAGTCTTTGTCTGTTTCACGGACTGGATCTGGAATGTATGTATCTAGCGCTTCTACTAAGCGACCGATAGCAGGTGCACCAATCTCTGACTGGTCATCAGCGATTGCTAAAGTAGCTGAACCGATGATTACTGGAGTATCGTCACCTGGGAATTCGTACATATCTAGAAGTTCACGAACTTCCATCTCTACTAATTCTAGTAGCTCTTCATCATCAACCATGTCAGCTTTGTTTAGGAAAACAACGATGTATGGTACACCAACCTGACGTGATAGAAGGATGTGCTCACGAGTCTGAGGCATTGGGCCGTCAGCTGCTGAACATACTAGGATAGCACCATCCATCTGTGCAGCACCAGTGATCATGTTTTTAACATAATCCGCGTGACCTGGGCAATCTACGTGTGCGTAGTGACGTGTATCTGATTCATACTCAACGTGAGAAGTTGAGATTGTGATTCCACGATCTCTCTCTTCTGGTGCGT
>JAYENR010000225.1:0-5538 GCA_034722175.1 Pseudomonadota bacterium
TTAAAATAGTCACGTCACTAGATATCACAAATAACAAATCATGTATTTCTGGAAACTCTTCAAAAACTGCTTGAACGACGAGTTCATCACCTGGAGCAACACTTGTTAAAGACTCCATTCCAGAGCTGCTATTCTCTAAAATAGAATTAGCAGATATATAACCTGAGACAATATAAAGTGGCATTGAAAGAAAAGTCACAATAACTGTAACATAAGCTAAAACTCTCCAAAGTTTAAACCCTTTATAATTAGAAGCACTTCTCCAAACACCTACATAGGCAATCACGATATACACTGCATATGCTGTCAAAAGAATATATAAAAACTCGCCATAGCTTTCTGTTAAAAATAGCATTGCAATTGGCAAGTTAAATAGAAGTGTTGGTATTACCGTGCCAAAAACCCAAAAACTCATCGGCAGGCTAAACTCACCAAGCCATATTTTTTTTACCAGGTTATTATCTACAGCTTTCGAACTCGGAGCTCTATCTTTGGAAAAATCCTGTTGCTTATCTTCAGTGAAGTCATCACTTTCTCCTGACTCAAGAACTTCATCTATATCTAACATGCTTATCTCCATTATCAAATTATTCCGTTGCAGCAACTTAATGCTGTTATATGTAATACGAAATCTAATTTATTTTTAAAAAGTTATTGTGAATACGCGTTAGAAAAATAACCACGTTTTAAAAAATATAACCTCTTTTCTATTCGACTCAGGTTTTCCAAGTCTGCTTTTATCTCAGGAGACATCTTGATAACTTCTATTTTTTGTTCATTACAAGTATTCTCTCGACATAATTTCACTTGATGCATACCAAGAGGTAAGTCTAAAATTTCTAATGTTTTACTATTAATCACTTCAGTTCCTGCAACGGAAATAGTCGTTTTAGGTTCTAGTTTTATCGACCCTTTGTGCTTTAATATCTTTTCGGATGGCAAAGCTAAGCTTTCTTCTATTCCACGATGCATTGCGAAATCAGTGCTTGGCTCAGCCATCAGAATTCTTTTTAATTTCAATAAAATACCCAAATCTATCTTTTCTGAACAAAAACCATCATTGCGACTGAAATCAAAACTTTCTCCCGCTTTGAGGTCTTTACATTTTCCTGTATCTCCAAAGCAGAAACTCGCTTGTTGAGAAGACTGAATAGACCTGCAGCATTCTACCAATACAGCTGGCGTCTGATATTCAGTCCCGTTAATTATCAAGGAATCACTTCCAGAAGATACGACACACATTTGTGATGCAGAGATAGAAAAAGGCATAAAGCCCAAAATTAAAAAAAGTATTCGTTTTACCATAGCATTAACCCAATATCGATAGCCGTTAAGAGAACAAGTGATGAATATTTAATATAAGTAATATACGTGGGACACTTTCCTTCATCTGTTTTTGAATGACTTTCTAAAAACAAAAATAGATAAACCGCCAGAAGTACTGCAAATAAGTTATCCCATACTCCATACGAGAGCATTATTGGCATCAATTTTAATAAAAGAACCAGTACTAATATGAACAGAAGAATTTTAAGAAACGTAATCAATAGATTTTTAAGAATGACACACTGCCAACTTAACAATGTTTTTAATCTAACTAAATAAGAAACAGCAAAAATAAGAATAAATGAAAAAATTAAATCTAACGTAAAACTAATCACAGGCTTTCTTTCAACTGGTTGCTTTAATGAAGCGTAGTTAAGCGCATGAAAGTGAAAACCTGCATATTTTTTCCCGCTCAAACTAAAATAATCAGAACGGCCATTATCGAGCCCTAATAAAGCAACCTTTGACTTAATAACTTCATCATTTATAGACTCGAAATCAATATGCTGAACCTGATTGTATGCTGAAATATTTATCGGCTGATTTCTAACCTTAGCATATTCAGTTTGGTCATTCCCTTTAACAAACCTCAAAAGCAAAGAATCAATACTACACTTTTCAAGTTGTTTATTCTCCGCCATATATAAAGATTCTGCTAAGTTGTAGCCTTGTTTTTGAATGGAAGAAACATCATTAATATACGCAATCGTTTTACCCATCCAAAAATTGATATTTTGCGTAGCACTCGCAAAGTAGACATCGTTGTCACACATTTTTTTCATCCATGCAACTTTTGCATCAGATAGACTCTGGGAATACGCGGGAAAAGGAACAGGAAGAATAAGCACATCTAATTGTTTTGATAAAGCAATAATCTGTTTATCTAAGTGGCGTTGCCCTTCTGGCATTGAAATATCTAAAGAAGGTGACAGGTCTAAGTCGACAGCTAATATATCAATAGGTTGCTTAGAAAGTTCATTTAAAACATTGGCTATAGCATTACGATTTAAAGGGGATGATTCATAATTTGATTCTTCGTACCACTCCGGAGAAAGGCCAATCAATGTTATATCGTATTTATCTTCGACTTGACTTTGATCCAGCTTAACATCTGAAACATGCGCTAGAAGAAAAGAGTCAGATAGATTAAACAATCCCGACATGGATGAGATCGAAACAATATTGGCTAAGAATAATGAACCGATGAACCAAGCTACGCTTCTTGATTGAAACCAGGATAAAAATTTCTTCAAAGTTAAACCTTTATTTAGACTTTAGAAACTATATATTGTTCAAGTAAATCTATAGCTTATTGTAAAATTCGTTCTTTCATTGAGCAGGCCTGCTCATCATGTAATTCACATGAACGACTCATAAGTTCTAGCGCCCTATCTGGATTTTTGTCAACACCAAAACCTCTTATATAAGAAATGGCTGCATTACGACAGCTAATTTCATTACCTATTTCGCATGATTTTTCAAATAATGTTGTTATTTCTTTTAAGCGCCCGCCATCTCCATCATCTTTAATAACGTACCTTTGACCTATAAACGGATCTTTCATGACACCAATGCCCTTTTCATACATTCTACTTAATGAACGACAAGGCTTCTCAACCCCTTCTTGTGAAAGCATGCAGACGCTTTCAGCCAATATAAATGCTTTCTTACTGTCTTGCTGTACACCCGTACCTTTCTCATACATTTCTGACAGGGTAAGACAAGCAGGAGAATACCCCCTCCAACTTCCATCTAGGCAAGATTGATTTAGAGCTTTGATGGTTTTTTTGATACTTCCAGCTTTTTTAATATTCATTTGAGCAAATTTATAACATGATTTTGTGTCATATTCATTCCGAAAACAGCCTTCTTGAAATAACGCCATCGCAGCTTTATTCAACTCAGGGTTTTCACTGTCTTTAATATTCTTCGCCAAACTTGTACAAGCTTCAACCTCTCCTAAACGGCAAGATTTATTGTAAAGCTTAGAAGCTTCAGTAATGTTAGGCTTCATTCCATACCCTTTTTCATAGAATTGTCCTAGTAAGTGACATGCTTTTGCTATTGGCTTATCGCATAGGTCAATATAAATCTTAGAAGCTAACCCAAATAAACGCTTAGGAGCTTCTTCATCCCGTTCATCATCAATCATACCTGATGTAATACCTTGCAATTGTCGCTGAACTTCAATAAATGAATCTGGCAAAGTGCCTTTAGCTGATTCTGTGTAAGCTTTGGCATCAAACAACTGTTTTTCTATTGAGATGCACTCATGCCTGTCTTTACACTGATACTCCCCCTCTGCTAAAGCAAGAACTGGAAAAATAAAAAGCACTAGACTAAATCTGAAAAAAAAATTATTCATAAAATTCTCTATCTTTAAAATTTCAAAGCTAATTTACCGACAATAAAAAAGGTGCCCACGCCTCTGTACTCTTATTGTTTTTAATCATTTCTCGCTTTGCCTCGGACAAAGCTGAGATGTATGAATGATCTAACAACTTATGGTAAAACATGTGCATAAATTCAACAGTATCATCACTAGGTATTTTCTGAGAAGTTGTGACTGAATGGGCAACTCCGCTTAAAGCTAAAGCCTTACGAAGCCCTGTAAAAATATAACCATCTTGCACTGAGCCATTCGCGGTTTCACAAGAAGATAATACAATTAAATCTGTATCCGACAAGTCCATTGCACCAAGCTCATAATAATCAATGACTCCATCATTCTCAGAATCCGTCGTATGTTTATTCAAATCCGCAAAACTAAGAGCTAAACCAGATACCGATAAAGGACTCTCTATCACATAATAGCTTTTCGATTTTGCTATGTTATGTGGCTTATTTTCAACCTCTTTTTTTAAGTCAATTGAAAATCCATGCGAAGCGATATGCAACAATCTTGGAGATTTAAGTGATAATAAGTTTTGTTCACTTGCCGCTTTGTTATCAAAAGACAAAATCTTGGACGTCTTTTTAGATAGAAGTGAAGCAATGATTTCACTTTCCAACTTAGTTTCAAACAAAGGTGAAAAAGAGTATTCATTCCTTTGGGAACGGCTAATACTTCTAGATGCCGTATTGACATTTAAGCCTTCGGATAAATCAAAAGGTTTATAAACAGGGTTTGAAAAAATACTTACTGAATCTTGATTCGTTAAATTTAGAGAATGATCAGAAAATATACTTGAGGGATTATAATAAACATCAAAGTTTTCTACTAAAAACTTATTTTTATAGTTTAGTGCTTCAAATGGAAAACTCGACAACATCGACAAAGGAGATATTGAAATTCTTTTAGTACTCTCTAGGTTTACTTCTTCAGGAAGCAATATTGAACTGAAGGTTGCCAAGTTTTGAGTTGATAAGAACGGCCTTAAATCTAGTAAATGGCTTAATGGCTTTTGAGTTACGATTTTATGAACGTCAATATTACCATCAGGATAGTGTGCTAATAAAAACAATTTACTCTCTTCTTCATCCAAACGATAGTAATTCAAGTGAACGGTGCCCTCAGGAATTCTGATAGGCGATTTTGCTTGTAAATATTCGATAATATTAGATTTAAGATCTTTTCTTATATGTACTGCAAACTTTTTAAGTAACGTTTTCTTTAAACCTTGTTTGAACTGTAAAGGCAAAAACCAGTTCTGAGCCACCGTTTCACGAGTATAGACATTATCAACAGCAAGCCTTTTATCGATTTGAAAGAGAGATTTTAAATCCGCTTTATCTTCTGAATTTCCATGCAGATGAACATTTCTGTAAAGAATTGCATCTAGGTTCTGCTCAGCATTCTTTACTCCAGAAACAAGCCTGGAGAGAATATTTAAAGATCGTTTTTCACCAGAGCTCTGTAAAGTTTTATTTGTGTATAACTGAATCAATTGCTTGGCAATTGGGTTAATCAAGTCAAACACTTCATCGCTTGAGGCAAGAACATGAAAGTCAACTAGTTCTATGAACTTGTCTATCACTTGTAAAAAATTTCTTTCAAACTTTTCAAAATCATCAACTAGCAAAAGAAACTTTAAGTAGTTCAGATAGGCTCGAACCTGATTAAGCCTTCCAAACTCAATTACATTTCCTCCCATATACAATTGATCAGAAAGATGCCTTTCAAAAGATTGAATGTTATTGGTGAAATAACTTTCAAGAACTAAAGACTGCTCATCAGAAAGTCGATCAATATTCTTTCTAGACAAACCTGAA
>JAYENR010000226.1:0-5529 GCA_034722175.1 Pseudomonadota bacterium
GCCACCACAAACAAGTCAGATTTAACCAACACCGAACTATCTTTACTTAATAAAGATTGTGTAACAGGGTTTGCACGCACCTCTTTGGCCACGTTCTGTTTAATTTTACGGGGTTGTGTAACAGCGGGCCTGGACTTAGTCTCAACCACTTTTTTTGACGTTTTTGCAATCGGTTTGTGACCAACGAGATGGGTTAGATCAACCACCAAACGTTCCGCACCCGCTTTGTTTTTAGCAAGTGTAAAGTAGTTATAGTCAAAGTTTTTATGCAGATCTAGAATGACACGAAGTTGATTTTTTGAATCTTTAACACGGACACGGTACAAACGAGAATCGGTGTAGTGTTTATTTTTGAAGTTTAATTCATTTTCAGTTTTATAAAAATCGACCACCACTCGAGAAGGATTATTTAGTTTATAAACTTTAAAACGGTGGTTCTGTTTGATATCAAACACGATACGAGTTTTATCAATTTTTTGTCCGACTCGAACATTTGCAAGTTCTGCTTTAGCAACCGCGTATGAGGCATTAAGCATTAATGCCACAGCCAGTAAAACGGTCAACAACTTTTTAATATTGCTAAATGTTCTCATTACCCTATCTCTCAAGAAAGAAGTCAATCTTACCAAGCTATAAACAAACAATGTGCCAAGTTAAACCGTCAAAAATCAGACAACTTAGCCAAAACTGAGTCCCCTTTCACACTGTTAGCGTGTAACTCAATCTGCCTACCTTGCTCTCTATGGGATAAATTAATTTCAATATCTGCTACTGGCAAAATGCCGTGACCTTTTTCAGGCCATTCAACTAATGCAACATAAGAAGCAGACAATAGATCCCTAATAGCTAAATACTCTAACTCTTCTGGATCGCAAAGTCTATACAAATCAAGATGATGGATCGATAAATTATAACAATTATAGGTTTCGACAATAGTATAGGTCGGACTTTTAACTTTTTGGCCTGGTAAATAGCTTTGAATAAACGCTCTTGAGAAAAAGGATTTTCCAGCCCCTAAATCCCCGTTTAAATACACCATAACCCCGTTTTCATAGGCTTTTGAAGCATTCACCGCTTCTGCTAACCTTTGAGCTAAGGCGGTGGTTTCAGCTTCATCTGCTAAAAAAAGTACCTGTTTAGAGTAATCTGTCTTAGAATTTGTCATATGCAACCTTGTTCATCCACACTCTCCCAACTTCCCATCCAAATCAAACAATGGGGCCAAGAATTAGGCTTTGCGGATATTGGCATCACCAATACCGACTTATCCTCCTATGAAGCCGCACATTTTAACTGGATAGGTGAAAACTTTCATGGCGAAATGGACTATATGCAACGTCATGGTACCAAACGGACTCGTCCAAACGAGTTAGAGCCAGGAACTGCTTCTGTAATCAGTGTCCGTTTAAACTATCTAGACTTAAGCGCCTACTCCCCGTTTACCACTCTGCACGATTCTGAGCAGGCCTATATATCTCGCTATGCGCTTGGAAAAGATTATCACAAGTTGATGCGCAAACGCCTGCAACAACTCGCCACTAAAATCCAACAAGTTATGCCTGAATTTAGTTATCGAGCCTTTTGTGACAGCGCGCCGGTTTTAGAACGTCCACTGGCTGAAAAAGCGGGGCTAGGTTTTATCGGTAAAAACAGTTTAATTATTCACCCGCGTGCCGGCTCTTGGTTTTTCTTAGGTGAACTCTATACCAATTTAGAGCTACCTGTTGATCCAGCCTTTAAAAAACAAGGATGTGGCCCGTGTACCGCCTGCATGGATGAATGCCCGACTCAAGCGATTGTTGATAACGCAGTGGTCGATGCTCGAAGATGCATCTCCTATTTAACCATTGAATACGCAGGCTCAATTCCGACTGAATTAAGATCAAAAATGGGCAATCGCATCTATGGGTGTGATGACTGTCAATTGGTTTGCCCGTGGAATAAGTTTACGAGTAATACTAGTGAAACTGCTTTTTCACCTAATCATTCACTTGACCAGATTAGTTTGCTAGAACTTTGGCAGTGGAATGAAGCACAATTCTTAAAACGTTTTGAAGGCTCTCCGATTCGTCGTATTGGTTTTGCCCAATGGAAACGTAATCTAGCGATCGCTATTGGAAACATAACTGGGACAACACGACTCTTACAACAATCTATACAGACCTTAATAACCGATAAAGCACATATTAGTCAGTTAGTAGACGAACATATTGATTGGTCAATCAAAGAATTACAACACAAAATCGAACAAAACAAACCGACCAGGCCTGGTCAGTCTGAAAACGTGGTTTTAAATGAATCTTCAAACGGTAGCATTAGGCCGAAACAACAAACCATTAAACCGTTTATTGCGCCTAAATACTATTTACCCAAATAGACAGAGCCTTAAACGGCATCTTTAAAGCACATCAAACACAGAACCTTGAGTTGGGCTAAAGAACTTGGCGTACAAACGTGAGGCATAGGTATTGGTCATACCCGCAATATAATCCGAAATCACTCTTTGCTGCTCTTGTTCTGTTTCTGCTTCTTGGTACTTAACATACGAACTCGCTGGCAATAAGCTATCAGGGTTCGCACGTAACGATTTAAATAGATCCAGAACAATCAATTGGCCTTTGTACTCCATGCCTTTAACTTCGGGAATGGTAATCACATTTTCAAATACAAACGCTTTCAACAGCTCTAATACTGACTGTTCACCCTCAGTTAATTTAGCTTGATAACGTAACAACGGATGTTCAAACTCTTCTTGTTCGGCCATATAAACGGCTTCCACCATAATGCCGACCATCTTACTAATCGCATGTTTACGTGCTTTCGACGATCCATTAAACAAACGTTCCGTCATCTCATCTCCCCACAAAGCATGCACTTTAAAAGCAGGGTCTTCCATCACCTCTTTTTGCCACAAACTGCGAGACACCATTTTCATCGCGATAGCATCTTCTAAATCATGAATTCCGTAGGCAATATCATCAGCCAACTCCATAATCGTTGTATCCAACGCTTTATATTGAGTACGAGTATGACAGCCATCTTTACACTCAATTAACTGCGTAAATCGTTGGCGATCCTCTTCTGAAAAAGGGGCTAACACCCAATCAACAATCGTTTTTTCTTCAGAATAAAGGCTTTTAGGTGGTGTCCAACGATGCATTGGTAAGGTTTTAAAGTCGGTCACTTCGGGTTCTAACAACTGTTTTTTATAACACGCATTTTTCATAATGACATCGGTATACAAAGCCGGATATTTCAAGACCCCCAAAGTTGTTCTACGCGACAAATCCAAACCATTTTCAGGGGTGTATTCACCTAGTTTTGCCAAAATGCGTAAGGTCTGTGCATTGCCTTCAAAACCACCATGATGGCGCATCATATAGTTCAATGCCACCTCCCCCCCGTGCCCAAATGGAGGGTGGCCTAAATCATGTGCCAAACAGATTGCTTCAATTAGATAAACTGATGGCAACCAGTCAATATAGGCTTCATCTTTAACAACATTTTCTGAACCAATAGTAATTAACTGCTCAACCAGACCCGATCCAATTTGAGCCACTTCCATTGAATGAGTTAAACGGGTGCGATAAAAATCCGATTCACTTAAACCAAAAATTTGAGTTTTAGCCTGAAGACGGCGAAAAGAGGCCGAGTGGATGACTCGTGCGCGATCTCGTTGATAAACAATACGAGCTGATCGAGCCTCTTTTTGTTCTAAGAAATTAGTGTAACGTTGAGTCCAAACTTGATTCAACTCGTGGTCTAGTGGTAACGAATGCACAATGCAATCCTTTAATATAGGCATAGTCAGTACATAATACGAAAAGAGTGCTTGGTTGCAAGCTTAGAAGGCTGAAATGAAACGAATTAAAGAGAATGGGATGGAAAATAGAGCAGTTATGAGCCAAATAGCGGTGATATGTCTAAAATATCTCAACTAAATGTGACTAAAACAGCTCAATATCATCATTGTCCGACTCAACCGTTTCAATGCAATTTCGGCCATTTTGTTTAGCTCGATACAAAGCCTCGTCTGCATACTTATAGATCTCTTCAGAAACATAATCCATTGCAGGATCCAACTCCATCAAGCCCATCGATAACGTAACGCGATGATATGGCAAATTACCTGAGTGTTCAATATTCATATCATACATCGCTTGACGAGACCTTTCTGCCATTAAGGCCAATTGTTCTTTATTGTCAGTGACATACAATACCGCAAACTCTTCACCACCTAAGCGAAACACAAAATCATCACTGCGACGAAAGGTTGATGTTAGAGCAAGGGTGATCGACTTTAAAACTTCATCGCCGGCTTGGTGTCCATAGGAATCATTATATTTTTTAAAGTTATCCGCATCCGCCATTAAGAAGCCAATCCATAAATTATGGCGCTTCGCTCTATTAATCTCACTGTCTAATACTTGGTTATAAAAACGACGGTTATAAGCCCCAGTTAACTCATCTTTTACAGTTAACTCTTCAAGCTTTTTCTTATCAGTAATATCATGCCTAACCGCAGTAAACCCGGTGATTTGGCCTTTCTCGTCTTTATTCGGTTGAATATAAACGTCCACCCAATAGGCAGAACCATCTTTACGAAGGTTTTTTACTTCGCCTTTCCACTCTCCGCCCTCTAAAACGGTCTTCCATAGATCGGCATACAACTCACTAGGCATATCCGGATGGCGCACAATATTATGATTTTTGCCGACTAACTCCTCTTTAGAGTAGCCACTGATTTCACAAAAAGCATTACTGACATAAAGGATAGTTCCATGAATATCCGTAGATGACGTAATAACATAATCATCAATAATCCCCATATATTCAGCAAGTTGTTTTTCTTCATTCTTGACTGTTTTGGTTAACTCCCCTACCCGTTTACGATCGGTAATGTCATGCATAATAGCAGTATAGCCAACCAGCTTCCCAGACTCACCAAAGCTAGGAATAATTCGAGTATCAACCCAGAAAATACCATTGCCTTTCCTGCTTTTTTTAAGTTCACCTTGCCACGGGTCACCTAATTTAAGCGTTTCCCACAAATTAGAAATTTGAGATTCGGATATATCGGAATGACAAAAGAAGTTGAAATGCTTATCAACCAACTCTTTTTGAGAGTAGCCACTGATAGCGCAATAAGCTTGAGAAGCAAAAAGAATTTCACCTTTTAAATTGGTAGAGAAGGTGATCAAGTGATTATCGGTGATATTGCTGAAATCTTTGAACGGGTTCATAAATTATATAAAACTTATCGCTTATCTTTAGTAAAGAATGGTTATGTAGGATTAACTATAAAGCAGAAACATTCGAATTCACACAATTTATTTAAAATTTTATAGTTGAAAATACATATTGCACTATTCATATAACTAATAAGTAATCATTTTTATACTTCGCAGATTCGGATAATAAGTGCAATCTAGGAAAGAGAAGCCAGTTGAGCTAAACTCAAAGGCTTTTCCCGACCAAGAGATAAGCACATGAAATATAGTCAACTGACTGAAGGTGAACGATACCAGA
>JAYENR010000227.1:0-5505 GCA_034722175.1 Pseudomonadota bacterium
CATTACAACCATAAGCGCCCGCACAGCAAAAACGATTATATTGCTCCAGCAAAATTCGAGAAACTGCATCGCGAACGAGCTGAAGAAAAATCAAAAAATCTAGGTACGAAAAAACGTTGACACTCCAGTGAATCAAAATCTGATAAATGTTTGAAACCAACCTTCTCATAAAAACGGCTAGCTCCAAGTTTGTTTGTTTCAACGATGACAGATTTAACACCATATTCTATACAATATTCTTTAAAACCAAACCACAACTTTTTTCCAATACCCTTTCTTTGATAATCCTTACTGACCACAAATAGAACTATTTCATTTTTGCCATTTTCAACTACTGTTAATCGGTTCTTTTGGTGATTACTCAGTGCTTCAAGTAGCGTTTTTTTCTCTAAACTGGAACCTTTGATACTCATCAATCTTATGAAAAGATATAGCCTAAACAGTAGATTTTTGGCTGGTTTTTTTGCTCTTTCATTAAATCCATAGAAAAATCCCACAACCTGGCCTTGATTTTCTACTACCATTTTATAGTTGCTGCTCATAACAGCCCCTTTTGTGTATAAATACTTTGCAAAAGTAGATAAGCTTTCAGATGAGAATATATAATCAAATCCCCAAGCCTGACTTACCAACTCTTCACATTGAACGTAATCACTTTTTTTATACTCTCTGAAAATGTCTTCCATAAAAAATCCTCTAAAACATACATCACTCAATTTAAATCATCTTTATTTAATCTGAATTTACTAATCGAAACGCAACCACAGCTGTCCTCTTTTCTCATTCAACTAATCGATCAAGCCAAAACAACGATAAGGCTGCACACTAGCAAAATAATCGTTACAGGTAACCAGAGTTGGCGCTCCTTTTTGCTCGGTGTAGTGACATGTAAAATCACTTGAACTCCACTGAACAAGACAATTAGCCATCCAAACGATCTTAACAGCGCTTGATGCTCCTTGAGCACAAGTCCTGCCTGGATCATTACCACTAAAGAAATTAGTATCCAAAAACAGATAATTGGCAGTGCAATAACTCGCATATAAATTGGCCATTGTCCTGGATACTTGCCCCCCATAGCTCTTTCACCTAGGGGGAAACCCAAAGCCAATAACAAATGGAATACGATAATAATAGCCGTTGCAAAACTAAAAATGATGGCAGCAATTTCAACGGTATTCATCACCTTTTCTCACTCTCATTTTGTAAGTGTTCAAAGTGCTGTTTCAATGTATGCTTGCCATACTCTGGTGCAATCATATCCATCGCCATGACGGTCATGAAAAATTCAATAGGTCCGTAGACCTTACTACAAGTAAGCAACCGCACTGTTTTCAGGATTAACCATCTAACGCAATTCGGAATGTGGATGATTTTAGGAGTGTTTCCAACCACTTCAAATGCCATTTCAGCCATTTCGTTGTGAGTAACGGTTTGAGGACCACCCACCTCCAATTCCTTTTCGGATCTTCCAATTGCCTTAAGGCAAAATTCCGCAAGATCTTTCCCGTGAATCGGGTTCGATTTAAATTCACCGTCTCCAAAAAGATACACCTTTCCTTTTTTGGCCATATTATAAAAATCGCTCAGGTCAGAAAAAAAGCCATTAGGACGAATAACACAATATTCAATACCAGACTCTTCCAATTTTTCAACAAAACGTTCTTTAGCATCACAAATTTTTAAATGACGAAGTCGTTTTCCATTTAACACTGAAACATAGATAAATTTTTTAACTCCACTTTTTAATGCTTCGTTCAATAAATTGAGATTCGCTTGATAGTCTACATCCATGTAGGTTAATCCCTCTTTTTGCCTAGTAATCCCCACTGTTGAAATCACGGCATCGATTTCCTCACAGCAATTTTCTAGCGTTGTTGGATTAGTCAGTTCAGCTTTTATAATTCTGGTAGGGTCTATGCCTTTTTTAATCAGCGTATCGGGGTTTCTGACAATCACTTTATAGTTAAATAATTGAGATTGAAGTCGATCGGTAATATAGGTTCCTAAATAACCCGTAGCACCGGCAAGTAGTATATTCATGCTATTTCTCCGAATATTATCTATTTTTGGCTTGTTAAAGGAGTCTTAAACTATGACAATTAAATAAGCTTTATCAGTGATGTTTTTTTACTGTATAAGCTGTAATGCCAGTTCAATTGCTGGGTTTTTACCTGAGTTGATTGCCTCTATGGAAAAAGTTAAAACTTCTTGTTCGGGCTCTATGCCTATAGATTCAAAAGACTGGCCATTGATATCTTGATAGACTTCATTTGCCATCCAGATACCCCAGCCATTAGGTAGCTCTTTTTCCAAAACGTCTGATAACATTCCCGAAGTACTTTCGCCAATCTGAGTCACCTGTGGAAGAGACTTCATAGCTAAGGTAAATATTTCTGCCGCACTGGCGGTGGCCCCTCCGGTAATCAGTATCACTGGGTTGAGGTAAGGTGAGTCAGTAGCAGGCTCAACCCATGCCTGCTGATGATTAAATTCGCCATAAGCAGTTCTGGCAAACTTTGAACCAAACTGCTGTCTATTTGAAAGAAAGTAAGCCACCATTCTGAGTGCGACTTCATCCATACCACCGGAATTGTTTCTAATATCCACAACCATTGCATGAGTTGAAGAAAACTGGTCTAGAAACTCTGGAAAGACTTGATCGACAACGTCAAGATTAGACTTTAAATCCAAACCATCCTCAACAGTACTTAAAAAAGCCATATTAGAAATAGATAGGTAGCCAACTTGGCCGTCATTAATAGTTGCCGCAATAAAGCTTGGCCCATAAGTTCCATCAATTAATTCAACTGATCCATCATCAAAGTAAGCAGATAAATTATGTGTATATTTATCAGATAGATGGTTAGCGTACTCTTGAATATCCGTATACTCCGTTTGCTGTTCAAAACTTTCTTCAATAACACGGTTGGCACCTCGAGGCTTCACTGGACGAAAGTTCTGAGTTTCAGCAGTTAGCATAACGTGGCCATCATCAATGCCTGCTAAAGCATCGCTAAGCGCAGAGAACAGAGCCTGATCACTCATTTCAGGAGAAGTCGTTTCAAGAAGACTATTGGATTTTTCTGACCATGAAACACCTCTTTCATTAAAAAATGCATAATAATCATCAAAACTCTGAATGAAATGTTCGACGGTAGTTTCAGGAGAAGGTCCTGATAAAAGGTTCTGAGAATGACAGCCTTCTGGCAACTGCGTTATTTTTGTAAAGCTCGTATTAAAAACTTGCGATTCAGATGACTTAAAAATAAGCTTGTCGTCACTTTCTAACGCAGGCACTCCAAAAGAATCAAACAACTCATCTGTGCTTCCTTGGTCAACTTTTAGACAGGTTGATACTGTATATTGATATAGCGTCGCTGTAGAATTTGAGATTTCGATAAGCTCTCCATAGCCTTTTCGATCCCATACTCCACTATAGTTTGACTCAGTTACGTCATTAGATTCATTGTCTGAACCGCCTTCACAGCCAAATAATGTCAGCGTTGCAACCAACCCCGCAAATAAAATGTTATGTTTCATAACAACCTCCACAATTCGAAAAAAATGTTTTGCCCTTCAGAGGTTATAATCCGTATTTAGATGGGATGAGACATCACCACATCTGGTGATTTTGTGGTCACATGAAAATAGCAACTTGGTTATATATATGTAAAATAGCTTATATATTAGTTTGTAGGACACCTATGTCGTGAAGACGCTGATCAAAACAAAGTTCTTTTTACCTTTATCAAACCCGCAGCATATTTATCGTTCTGAGCTAATCGAACGTTTTGTTCAAGGTTTAAATCGAAGATTAGTAGTCGTTTCTGCGCCTGCTGGATCTGGAAAAAGTGCTTTAGTCAGCTCAGCAATAAGAAAATACGAAAACGATTGTTGTTGGATATCACTCGATGAACAAGATGCTGACCCAAAACTATTTCTCAAACTATTGTTAACTGGCTTACAAACCAAACGACCAGAATTTGGTTTAAGCACGGCAGAAATATTAAAATCTTCCTCCACTATCTCAACAGATCAAATAATCACCAGTTTTGTAAATGAACTTTCGGAAGTTCAAGAAAAAACCTTCCTCGTTCTTGACGATTTTCATTGCCTCGATTCAACTGAAATCGATGATGCCATCTCGTTTATCATTGAACATAAACCACCTAGCCTAGTGCTAGTTCTTGTCACGCGAGAAGATCCCAGCATCCCATTAGCCAGACTAAGAGCCAGTGGAGAGCTGCTTGAATTTAGGGCTGCCGATTTACGGTTTACGGAACAGGATGTCACCGAACTCTACCTAGATAAACTTCGACTGGGGCTATCTGAAAATCAGATTCATTCAATCGCGCAAAGAACTGAAGGCTGGATAGCCGGATTACAGCTGGCTGCTCTATCCATTCAGAGTTCGAAGAATGTAGAAAACTTTATAGGTGAGTTTTCTGGTAATCACCGTTTTATACTTGACTACTTAATCGAAGAGGTAATTCAGCAACTTGACACAGAAACCAAAAACTTCATTTTCACTAGTGCAACACTTCCAAGGTTCTCTGCTGAATTGTGCAATGAGCTATTACGGACATCGAATAGTAAAGGCATAATTCAACACCTTAACCGACAAAACCTCTTTATCATCGCTCTAGATGACCAAGGCCTGTGGTATCGGTTTCATCACTTATTTTCTGAAGCCCTGAACAATCATTCCTCCATAAATAAAGATAAAAGGTCTGAAATCTGTGCGGCAGCCAGCAAATGGTTTTTCGAACACGGATTTTTTATTGAGTGCATCAACTTGGCTCTAGATGCTAGGGCTTATTCAGAAGCTATTTTATACTTAGAAAAGATTTGGCCAGACTTTAGAGCGCTTTCTAATGATGCACAATTAATAAACTGGCTGAAAGATATCCCTGACGTAGACATTCAAAAAAGTCCGTTAATCAGTACGCACTATGCGATTGCTTTGTTATCTTATGACTTTGAAAAGGCAAATATTTGGCTCGTTAATTCGGAAAGAGCCATCTCTGTAACCCCTTCAAACAACCACTTAGAGGGTCAAACTTTAAAAGGCTATATTGAAGTTGGTAAGTCTTATCGCTCAATAGCTCAAGGCCAAATCGAAAAAGTGTTTGAGCATACACAAAAAGCTCTAGAGTTTTTAGATAGCGAAGAACATGTCATGAGAGCTGCCGCTGAGATTCTGCGTGGACTAATGCATTGGCACTCAGGAGAACTCGATGCGGCCGACATGTCTATCAGCAATGGTTACAAACAACTCAAGCTCACTTACGACTATGGTGCAATTCTAAGTGCTGCTTATTTATTGGCAAATATCAGAATAGTTCAAGGCTTCAGAGATGAAGCTATGTCTATATGCCAAAAGAACATCAATATCGCTGAGCGAATTGATTTTAAACCTCAGGGCTATGCAGATCTTTACGTCACACTCGCGTGGTTAGAAATCGGGAAAAATAATTTTGATTTAGCTAAGTCCTATTTAGC
>JAYENR010000228.1:0-5491 GCA_034722175.1 Pseudomonadota bacterium
GGATAGGTTAAATAATAGACCTAGAAAAACCAGAGGTGGTAAAACACCAAATGAATTATTTATGGGGCTGCAAGTTGATTTACTTGCAGCGTAATTTAGAAATTGCACTTATTACTTGAAAGCGCGACCACTTAATAACACTTAGAGCAGACTTTATCTTTTAACAAGTACACTGTATGCAATAACTGTCGGATTTCCTTAATCCAAGCAACTGGGTAGTTAGGCCAATTGGTAAGGCTAGAAAACTCAGGTCTTACCTGATAATTTTTTTTAATTCTGGTAGTCGAGAAGGTAAAGGACATCTTCACGAGCCTGTGTAAAAACATCCTCTAAAAAAGTGAAATTCTTTTCAATGACATACTTTTGCTGACTTTCTATGATATTTAATTGATTTGACTTCTCATTTTCAGAAATCGAGAAGACAACACCAGCAATAACGATCCTCAACAATAAAAAGAACATTAAAAATAGCTTAAAACTAAACCAAGGTTTGATCACTAACACGCCCTAATAGGTGTTTGCGTATGTGTAGTGACTATTTATGTTAAAACAACATAAAGTTAGATTAATAATACGAATAAATATATCAATCCAATTAAACCAGCAAGAAAATAAACATACTAATCGGAATGATACATAACCTTACCAACCATGTATTACCCAACCCTATATTCCTCGTGGATATTGACAGAATAAAGTATTAGCGCCTTAAACTAAGGCTACCGTCCATAATTAACCCGTTGTTTTAAAAGATTTTATTGATATTTAAATTATTTTTAGCACTCACTTGCATTGAGTGCTAAAAATCTGCTATATTGAAGATATAGAAATTAAGTTTATAAGGAGTAGTATTATGCAAACTCTTTTAATCAACACGGAAACTAAACAGACTATGGCCGACACTTTGCCGGTAAAACAAGTATTAGCACATGAATTGACGCCAGGTCAAAACCTGGAGACTTACTTGCGTACAGTTCAAACTATTCAGAAATTAACGGCTGAAGAAGAACGTGAATTAGCAGAAAAACTCTATTATCAAGATGATGTTTCGGCTGCACGCCAGTTAATTCTATCTTCATTACGTTATGTTGTACCTGTTGCCCGCTCTTATAACGGTTACGGTTTACCACTTGGTGACATTATTCAAGAGGGTAATATCGGTTTAATGAAAGCGGTAAAACGTTTTAATCCAGAAGAAAAAGTACGTTTAATGACCTTTGCAGTTCACTGGATTCGCGCTGAAATCAACGAATACGTGATCAAAAACTGGCGAATAGTTAAAACGGCGACAACCAAAGCACAACGTAAATTGTTCTTTAAGCTACGCAGCACTAAAAAATCACTTGAGTGGTTTAGTGATAAAGATGCTGATACTGTTGCACAAGAACTAGGTGTGACTCGGAAGGATGTATTAGAGATGGAAACCCGTCTATACGGGAAAGATATCCCTGTTGATCCGACTTCTGAAGATGATGAAAACACCACTTTCCCGATTTTGATCAATCCAGATCTTGATCCAGAAGCAGCATTGGCAAAACAGAGTCATGCCGACTATGAACTTCAACGTATGCAAACAGCGTTAGCAACCTTAGATGACCGAAGCCGTGACATTTTACAGAAACGCTGGTTAACAGAAGACAAAGTCGGTTTAAAAGAACTCTCAGCTGAATACGGTGTATCTATGGAACGTATTCGACAGGTAGAAAAACAAGCTTTAAACAAATTAAAAAACCAATTGATCGCCTAACACTTTCGCGACTCTAATTAACAACCCGCCTGAGCCCTAGGTTCCGGCGGGTTTTTTATTGCTCAGTTTTTATCATTAGCCATCTGAATAAGCCCCATTAACCCCATACTTAAACTCTTCTAGTCCAATTTAATAAGTTTAAATGCTAAGATAAATCTCAATCTATAATCATTTACAGGTCATGATGGTTAACACACTTTATTGGGAGATGGAATGTTAAACCAAACAGAAGAGACAAAACAGACAGTATCAACACAGAGTACAGTCACAGGGCTTGAAGATAAAGAATCGACGCTGACACGCGCCGACCTTATCGCCCAAATGCCAATCCTTAATACTGGCGATATAGAGCCCAAACGTTCCGAAATTAAACATTACTTTAACCTGACGTTCGACACCTATGAGGCACTATTTGAAACTTTGAAAGACGATTCTGCTTTTTATGAACGCCCGTGTGAATTACGCCATCCTTTAATCTTCTATTTTGGGCATACCGCCACTTTCTTTACCAATAAACTCACCCTAGCGAAACTATTACCGCAACGTATTAATCCAAAAATTGAATCGATGTGTGCCATTGGTGTCGATGAAATGTCATGGGATGATCTTAATCAAAACCATTATGATTGGCCTGAAGTTGATGCGGTTCGAAAATATCGCAACCAGGTTAGGCAGGCGGTAAACGACCTGATTGATTCGGTTGAATTTAGTATCCCTATTGATTGGCAAAGCTCAATGTGGCCGATCTTAATGGGCATAGAACATGAACGAATTCATTTAGAGACCTCCTCTGTTCTGATACGCCAACTGCCTATATCCACTGTTCAATCCCACCCCTTGTTCCCTATCTGCCCTACTCATGGTGAACCACCTAAAAACCTAATGCATGAAGTTCCAGCAGGTTTGGTTGAAATTAACCATCAAGATCCTGCCTCTGCTTATGGCTGGGATAATGAGTATGGTTCACATTCGGCACAAATCGAGACATTTAAGGCCTCTACGGCATTAGTTTCAAATAAAGAGTTCTTGGAGTTTGTAGAGGCTGGGGGTTACGATAACCCTGAATATTGGGATGATGAAGGAAATCGCTGGCGTGAGTTTACTCAGGTTAAGTACCCGACATTCTGGATAAAAACGGAACAGGCCTGGTCACTCCGTTGCATGACAGAAGAAATCCCTATGCCTTGGAACTGGCCAGTAGAAGTGAATAACTTGGAAGCTCAGGCTTTTTGTAACTGGAAATCAAAACAAACAGGCCTATCTATCCGTTTACCTAGTGAAGATGAATATCTACGTTTACGAGATCACACTCATGCAATGGATTTTCAAGAACAGGCTAATATTGACTTACAACAATACGCCTCCTCTACGCCAGTAGATCAAAATAAAACCGGTGATTTCTTTGATGTGATCGGTAACGTCTGGCAATGGACACAAACACCTATTTATCCATTTGATGGCTTTAAAGTGCATCCTCTGTATGACGACTTTACGATGCCCACCTTTGATAACCGTCATAACCTCTTCAAAGGCGGAAGTTGGATCTCCACAGGCAATGAAATCAATGGACATTCGCGTTACGCATTTAGACGTCATTTCTTTCAACATGCAGGGTTTCGCTATATCGAATCTGATACTGAAGTGCAGCAAGAATATTCTACCTACGAGACGGATTCAGCGGTTTCACAATATTGTGAATTCCACTATGGAAGTGAATACTTCAATGTGCCTAATTTTGCTAAAGCCTATGCTCAATTTGCAATAAAAGCCATACAAAACGATTCTCAATTTTCAGGAAGATCAGATTTGCAGGCATTAGAACTAGGCTGTTCAGTCGGTCGAGCGAGCTTTGAGTTAGCTCATCACTTTAATAAAGTCACAGGACTGGATTTTTCAGCACGATTTATTCAAATTGCTAATCAAATACAAGAGTCAGGTTCAATTCGATATAGCATTCCATTAGAAGGTGAAATAATGGAGTTTAAAGAAAGCTCATTAAAAGAACTAAATTTAAGTCACCTTTCAGGTCGTTGTCACTTTATGCAACAGGATGCAAGCAACTTAAAACCTCACTTTACTGGCTATGATATGGTGATTGCGGTCAATTTAATTGATCGACTCTACGATCCAGCTAAGTTTCTGTCAATGATTCATCAACGAATGAACTCTGGTGGATTACTGATGATTAGCTCACCCTATACCTGGTTAGAGGAGTTTACTGGTAAAGAAAACTGGTTGGGGGGGTATAAGGATTCAATCAGTGGAGAGAATGTCACAACCATTGACGGCTTACACACAATACTCGATCAAGAATTTATCCAAATTGGTGAACCAACTGATATCCCTTTTGTTATCAGAGAAACGGCGCGAAAGTTCCAGCATACTTTATCCGAAGTGACTATTTGGAAGAAGAGAACCTAAGGATGAATGAAGTAGACCAGGCTTATAGTCGTGAAGGGACAGATTCTGAAAAGTATGAATTAAGAGAACAACTGTTTGGAACTAAAGATGTTCTGCCTATGTGGGTTGCAGATATGGACTTACCTACCCCACCTTTTGTAATCAAAGCCATTCAACAAAGATTAGAACATCCACTTCTTGGCTATACGCAAGCTCCAGATTCTGTTTATCAATCAATTATTGATTGGCAGACACAACATAACTATCAAGTTCGTAAGGAACAAATTGTCTTTACACATAATGTGGCAAATGGATTCCATATGGCCATTCAAGCTTTCAGCAAGCCAGGTGAAACAATCATCGTTCAACCTCCTATCTATCCACCATTTTTAACTGCAGCTGAATTGAATGATAGACAGACCGTAGAAGCACCCCTTAAGTTAATCAATCAACGATATGAAATAGACTTCCAAAAATTTGAAAATCTGATCGTTAACAACAACGTTAAGATCTTTCTATTCTGTAATCCACAAAACCCTACTGGACGTGTATGGCTTAAAGAAGAATTAATTAAACTCGGAACAATCTGCATAAAACATAATGTTTTAATCATCTCAGACGAAATACATTCTGACCTAGTCTATTCATCGCATAAACATATACCAATTGCCTCTCTGTCGAATGACTTCGCAGATATCACGATTACATTAAACTCACCAGGTAAAACATTTAATCTAGGTGGATTACAGATTGGTTATGCAATCATTGCCAGTCCAAAACTTAAAACAGAATATCTGAGGATTACAAAAAGTAATTCCATACAGGATTTAAATCTAATAGCACTCATTGCATTAGAAAACAGCTATACACAACAAGGTCAAAAGTGGCGTAATGCATTACTCAAGCATTTCACCACCAATATTGAACGTCTAACAGTATTTGCAGATCAATACCTACCTAAGGTGAAGATCATGCAACCAGAAGCATCCTACTTAGTTTGGATAGATTTTAGGGATATGTTTACTCTTCACTCTGAGTTAAAACACTGGTTAATTAATAAGTCTAAGCTGGGATTAAATGATGGTGAAAGCTTTGGAGGTAAAAACAAAGTGGGAACGAGGTTTATGAGAATAAATCTTGCCATACCAACTGAGTTAATGGATCAAGCATTACAGCAGTTAAAGAGAGCCATTAAGCATTTAGAAAACTGACCAGGCCTGGTTACTATATAAACAGAAGCTTTAACTCATCACCTAAATGAGAAGCGACAACTCATAGATCTCTACTCAAATTCTAGGCAAAAAAAAACCCGTCATCAATCAGATAACGGGTTTTAGGATATAA
>JAYENR010000229.1:0-5404 GCA_034722175.1 Pseudomonadota bacterium
TCTTCTTTTCATTGATGTCGATCGGTTATGCATTTTACGACTATTTCCTCCAGTTTGTTACTCCGAGTATCTATACTTTAGAGAGTGTCTTTAAACCGATTGTTGCCTTAACTTTGGGATTAGCTATTTTTGATCTTGCTAAAACTTTATTGGAACGAGAAGTGTTTTTTAAAGCTTATTCTGATAAACAAAATGAATCCCGTCTTCTTTCCAAGTTCTTAACTGCCATTATTATCGCTTTGTCTATTGAAGCCTTAATGGTGGTGTTTAAAACTGCATTACACGATCCGAGTCAGATGTTGTATGCGTTGTACCTGATTATTGGTGTGACCTTAATTATTTTATCCTTAGCAATCTATAGCAAAATTGTCATACAAGACAGTGAAGTGAGTCGTTAGTATGAATCTGAATACTAAAGAGAGTACTAAATGAATAACTACACCATTTTTAGTGATTTAGATGGCACCTTGCTGAATCATCATACTTACGCTTATGAAGCCGTACTGCCTCTGTTGACTCAGTTAGCTGACAGAAACATTCCGGTCATTTTAAATTCCAGTAAAACATTATCAGAGTTAGAGGTCTGGAAACAACGTTTAAGTCTGAAAACACCTATGATTGCTGAAAATGGTGGTGTGATCCGTTATGACGATGGAGAAACCATGCATACCAAGCTAATTGGAAAACCTTACAGTGAAATTAGAAGTTTTATTAAGCATTTAAGAAAGTTTAATGGTTGGCAGTTTGAAGGTTTTGGTGACTGGACGGTTGCAGAAGTGATGAACCATACCCAGTTAAAGATTAATGATGCGGTTCATGCTAAAGAGCGAGAGGTGTCCGAACCGATTTTATGGAATGATTCTGAAGAGAGTCTAGCACGTTTCAAAAACGCCTTGTCTGCCGAAGGTCTGACTTTAAAAAAAGGCGGTCGTTTTTATCATGTGATGGCGCTGCACGATAAAGCCGATGCGATGCAGTTTTTAGAAGGCAATAAAGCATTTGGTTGTGGACAAGCTTGTACCACTATTGCGTTAGGAGATGGGGGTAATGATCTAGCCATGCTGGAATACGCGGATATTGCTGTGGTAATGCCACCGGCTAATGGAGCGCCTTTGCAAGTAGAAAGTGCGATCTATTCAAAGTTAGAAGCACCCCAAGGTTGGGTTGAGTCGATTGAGTCAATTTTAAAATTAAGATGAATCAGAAAGCCAGCCAATGAAGGTCGGCAATTAGGAGTCAAAAATGAGCGATTTTTTTCAAAATGGAACGGTAACCACTTTTCATAATATTACCGACCGCCCAGTCGAAGAGCTGGAAAAGGAGCTGTGTGAATTCAGTAAGAAAAAACCGCTGGGGTTAATTTTACCTTCGTTATTCAGTGAGCTAGAAGGGGAGGCACTGGCTAATATTGTCGAAGAGTTAAAAGATGTTCCTTATCTGTCCGAAATTGTCATTGGATTGGATAAAGCCAGTGCAGAGCAGTTTGAATATGCCAAACAATATTTCTCTGGCTTGCCACAGAATTTTAAAATTGTCTGGAATGATGGGCCGCGTATGCAAGCTATTACCGAGAAGTTACGCGCTAAAGATTTAGCGCCTAAAGAGCGCGGTAAAGGCAGTAATGTTTGGAACTGTTATGGTTATGTTTTAGCATCACAAAAAGCTGAAGTTGTTGCGCTGCACGACTGTGATGTCGTGACTTATGATCGAAGTTTATTGGCACGTCTAATTTACCCAGTTGCTCATCCAACCTTTAACTTTGTCTTCTCTAAAGGCTACTACCCGCGTTATGCCGATGGCAAACTAAACGGTCGCGCCTCCCGCCTACTGGTAACCCCGCTGTTAAGAGCGTTTAAAGGTGTGTTGGGTGAAGATGATCTCTTGTCCTATTTAGATAGCTTTCGTTATCCGTTAGCCGGTGAATTTGCAATGGATGTGGATTGTTTGAAAGAGATTAGAATTCCGTCTGACTGGGGACTTGAGATTGGGGTGATGTCTGAAGTCTTGCGTAACTACTCAAATCGCAGTGTTTGCCAGGTGGATATTGCCGATGTATACGACCACAAACATCAAGACGTGTCGTTTGAAGATAAGCAGACAGGCCTGTCGAGAATGAGTCGCGATATTGCCAAGTCGCTATATCGTAAGTTAGCCGTTCGAGGACACCAGTTTTCCAACAGTACCTTAAGAACGCTAAGAGCCAAATACTACCGTACTGCCTTAGATCAATTGGAGTCTTACGCATTTGATGCGGAAATGAATGGTTTGCATCTTGATCTTCACTCAGAAGAGCAAGTGATTGAGCTGTTTGCTGAAAACATTGTGCAAGCAGGCCGGGAGTTTATTGACGGCCCAGTTGAGGTGCCATTTATGCCTAACTGGAACCGAGTGACCAGTGCTTGTCCAAATATTTTAGAAGAGATTAAACAGGCTGTTGAGTTGGATAACCAGTAGTCATATGGTTTTGTATTCTTAGGATCAGATAAGCGTACGACAGAGAAGTTTGAAAAGGAAAAAAGATGAGCCAATTATTATTAGATCGTATTCAAAAACGTTTAACAGGTTTGTATCCAGCTACGGATGCTGAGCAAGCCTTTGAACAGATACAAAGTCTGTTAGAGGCGTATCAGCCTAAAAATGAAACGATCTCAGAAAACCGTTGGACTCATGAAGATGTCATGTTGATAACCTATGGGGATACCTTTCGTAAAGAGGGGGAAGCCCCTTTAAAGACTTTGCAGACATTTCTGAAAACCCATATTAAACAATCGATTAACAATGTGCATATATTGCCGTTTTTTCCATATAGTTCAGATGATGGCTTCTCGGTCATTGATTACACTATGGTGAACCCAGATTTAGGGGGCTGGAGCCATATTGAAGAGTTAGAAAAAGAGTATGACTTGATGTTTGATTTGGTGGTAAACCATATCTCTCGTGAGAGCCTTTGGTTCACCGACTATAAAGCCAATAATCCTCCTTACAATGAGTTTTTTGTAGAAATGGAAGGTTCAGAAGATGTCTCTCAGGTGACTCGTCCACGAAATACTCCTTTATTGGTTCCTGCTTACACACATCGTGGTCGAAAAATGGTGTGGGCAACGTTTAGTGCTGATCAAATAGATCTTAACTTTAAGAATCACCAAGTTTTAGTGAAGATGGTGGAGGTCTTGTTGTTATACCTCCAAAAAGGTTCTCGAATTATTCGTTTAGATGCGATTGCATATTTATGGAAAGAGTTGGGTAGTAATTGCATTCATTTACCGCAAACCCATGAAGTTGTGAAGTTAATGCGTGACATTATGGCTGTGGTGAAACCGCATAGTATTTTGTTAACGGAAACCAATGTTCCTCATCTTGAAAATCTCTCTTACTTTGGTGAGCAAGATGAAGCGCATATGGTATATCAGTTTGCTTTAGCGCCATTGGTTTTACACGCTTTGCATCGGGGGGATGGGAGTTATTTAACCAAATGGGCGTTAGATTTAGCTCCTCCGCCCGAAGGGTGTAGCTTTTTAAACTTTACTGCATCTCATGATGGAATTGGAGTGCGTCCCATTGAAGGTATTTTGCCTAAACGTGAAGTGGATGATCTGATTAATGGTATGCACCGTTTAGGAGGTTTTATTACGACTAAAACCAATTCGGATGGCAGTGAAAGCCCTTATGAAATCAATATTGCCTTATTCAGTGCGTTCCGTGAAACTCACTGTTCAAATGGGCCTGATCAGTGGCAAGTTGACCGCTTTATCTGTTCACAAAACATCATGATGACGTTGCAGGGGATTCCGGCTTTTTATATTCACAGTTTGATTGCAACGCCAAATGATCGTGATGGTGTTGAACACACGGGGCGTACGCGCTCCATAAACCGCAAGAGTTGGGATTATGACTACTTGCAAGCTCTAATTGATAGTGGTCGAACTTCGAACGCTGAAGTGTTGAAGCGTTTAACCAATATTTTACAGCGTCGCAAAAAGCACAAAGCGTTCCATCCAGATACACCGCAAACTGTTTTGGATTTAGGTTCTGATTTTTTTGCCTTGTGGCGTGATGGTTCAGATTTACGATTCCCGCTTTTGGCTATTCACAACCTGACCTCAGAAATTAAGTTGTTAGACCTTTCAAAAATTGAAGGGTTAGACCGCCACTCTTATTGGGTGAACTTATTGGATAACGGTGGCGTGTCCGCGTCAGAGCAAAAATATGTGTTACAGCCTTATCAGTCGGTGTGGTTAATGCCAGAAACGGTTGATGATGTATCGGCTTTGTGGGCTCCTTTAACTGACTAATATACCAAATGGCAATTTGAGATTATTATGATTAATGTAGTTGCTAACTATTCATTAGATGGGGTTTAAAGCGGAAATCATTTCAGAAGGCGCAATCTTATCTTCTAAAGAGTAGTGTCCTGAATGTAAAGGTATGAAACTCAGACACAGTGCTTTCGCGTGTCGTATATATTGTAAAGCCGAGCAGTAAAGCGGTAATGAGGCAAGTGTTGTCAGGGGGGTTATTAATTTTAGAACTTCAGAGTTAATTTGTAAGTCTTGAAACTGAGCAGGCCTGGTTGATTTGTAAAAACTCAGGCGCAACTGAATTTCTTTCTGTGATCACACGCCTGACTTTATGTCACAGTGATGGGGGAAATGTTTCCATAGTGTAGCAACAAATCCAACCTACTAAGCTTTTATTATGCTTCTCTTGAGGCCTGGTAAACCTCTATTTTCGGTGTGGAAGTTGCGGTTCAAAATCATCTGCAGCTTCATTCCAATCAGCAGTTTGTGTATCAGTGACTTCAGTGCCGTAGTCATCAACACTACCGACATCTTCAGCGCCAGCCCAGCTCTCAGGTGCTTCGCAAAGTTCCATATCCATCTGATACCAGGTATCGAAGTCGTATTCTGACAGTGCCCCTTCAAAGTCCTGCATCTCCACGGTGCGTGCAGATTCATCTATGGCGACTACACGAAAACGCTGACCTTTATCCAAATGACAGTACCAGTTATCTACGATCGGATCGACTTCTGTGGACATAATTATGTAACTCCATGTTAGTTTCTTACTAATCATAATATCGTACAGACGATTAACTTGTAAAGTTTATGCAATTGAGTGCTTTCATCGGAAGGTTTGATTTTCTGTTTCAGGGTAACTCCCCTGTTTTTATGGAAATGTGTCCTGAATAATTATCTCTGATCTAGTATTATTTTTTAATAATCGAGAAACTTAAGTGCTTAATAATCAATAAAACAAATCACATAGGAAAGCATAATTCATGACGATTGAAATCATTGGTGCAGAATCTCTGGGTGTGCGTAGCCTTTGTTGCCTGGTAACACTCCCGGATCGGCGTATTGTTATTGATCCGGGTGTCTCTTTGGGTTATATGCGACATAAACTT
>JAYENR010000230.1:0-5336 GCA_034722175.1 Pseudomonadota bacterium
GTCCTTTTCTTTACTTTTGATTTAGTTATAGTTTATGGGTGTCCTTTTCTTTAAGATTTAGTTATAGTTTATGGGTGTCCTTTTCTTTACTTGGTGTCCTTTTCTTTACTTTTATGGGTGTCCTTTTCTTTATGGTAAAGGCACTGCAACAATGCATTTAACAAAGCGTTAAATATAAAAAACCCCGCTGGGCAGACCATACGGGGTTTTTGCTTTGACCTATTCAAAAATAGGCATCAAGAGTGAGACTCGTGACTAAGCAACTTCACCAGCTGACAGGAAACCATCAACATAAGTTACATCAGCAGCAGAAACGCCTGTTAATGTAATTGTTGTGATATCCGCTGTTGTTGAACCGTTTCCAGCAAATGCAGCATCTTCAACGTAAAGAACTAAGTCTAGACCCACTTCTTCCCAGAAGATTTCCATTGTAGCAACATCACCAACATTATCAGCAATGGCATCTTCACCTAGGGCGACTAAGCTAAAATCTGCACCAAAGTAAATTTTATCTGCACCAGCAGCGCCAAATGAAGCAATCGTTTCATCAGCATCATTATCATAAACAAAGATGTCATTGTTCGCAGTTGCAGGAGAACCATCAAAGTCAACGATGTGTAAACCTAAGCCACCGTCTGCTTCAGAGTCTTCAATTGCCGCTTCAGCAGCAGTGATCGCATCGTTCAAATCACCAAGTTCGGTATTTAGAACCTTCATTTCTTCCCATGCAGAAATTGCTGCTTCCAATGCGTCAGAATCATCTTGAGCATCAGACAAAGCAGTCTCAGCAGTAGCTAAATCAGTTTCAATAACATCACCGGTAGTAGTTGCATCATAACCTAAAGCACCATCAAATGTTGCAGCTTGGTCTACAGTCAATGTAATCGCTGCCAACGCTGCATCCGCATCACCTTCAGCAGTGGTTGCCGCAACTAGAGCCGCATCCGCCGCTTCCTTGGCAATTGACGCAGCCAACAAAGCAGTAATGCCTGGGTTTGTTTCTTCAGTAATACCTGGAGCAAGAACCAAATCACCAGCATCAAGCACAACCAAATTTGCTGCACCACCATCTTTAATGGTTCCATCAGCCGCAATCACAACAGTATCTGCATTTGCAGTATTGTACTCAGCTTCTTTACCAGCCAATACAATCACTGCCGCGTCCACTGCGTCAGAAGCCACAGTCACCGCTGCCGTGGTAGCCGCTGAATCGTTCAGCACCGCACGCAACCCAGTTACCGCATCAATGTCTACATTCAATGCTGTCAGGAAAGCATCAGCTGTAACAATTGCCGCTGCAGCATCTTCACGACCGTCAGCAATCAAACCAGCTTTAGCGTTATTACCACCATCGGTAAATTCAGTACCAGCAATTGTTCCTAGGTTAACAAGCTCTGCATTCACACCATCGACAGAGTCATCTAACGCATCACTAACATCAACATCAATAACCGCATCAGTATCATCACCATCAGCATTATCGATCAAGGTATTTTCTGCTGCAGTATCCAAGAATGCTGCTTTAGCATCATAAGCAGAAGCCACCGCTGTCAGTGCTGCCGTTAAAGGTGTTACATCTTCAGGAACGGTAGGAGGTGTTAGACCAGAATCTGCAATGACTGTTGCAATTACAGCGATTGTAATATTGGTTGCATCCGCAGCTTCAATCGCTGCCGTAATACCTTGGTTATATGCAAAATCTTCATCAGTTAAAAGCTCACCTTGAGTTGTTGATGCTTCTAATAAGAACTGAGCCGCAAATGTTTCTTTAGTTAACGTACCTGCATCTAACTTAGCAACCCAGTAATCAATACGAGCAGCGCTGTTTACAAAATCACCTTCCAAACCAAGCAATTTAGCGTAAGCATCTGCTACAAACTCAGCATTAGTCATCTCTGTTAGAGTTGCCGCATAAGCATTGTAAGTTTCGATAGTAGTATCAAAAGCCATTTATTTTTCTCCTAAACTATAAAAAATTCAATAACTTAGTCGTAAGCCAAGTTACTGATCAGTTGGTAAAGCATGACGGAAAGTCAAAATCCTTAAACCCATTATATACGCGGTTTTGCATGAATCAACAATGTTTTAGCATTTTTTTATTTTTTTTATTGGCGATCTGAAGTACCGTTTATACGCTTATAAACATACCTAACCCTAACGGGTGAGTACATATCATTTTTGGACATCAATTTCATTAAACTTTTGTGAAATCATTGACAATAATAGAATAATATTATTTCAATAAGCTTAAGTGAAAGCGTTAAAGTTGCTTCATTTTAAATGCGATCAATGTCAAAGGTAGATAAACCAACATCAGTCCAAACCACGCCTCTATCAACTCAATGGCCACCCAATAAGCAATGGGCAATAAGAACACTAGGTTAATCGCCATTACAGCCAGGGTTACTTTTCTATGTGAACCTAAATAACGTGCTGCCATTTGATAGCTATGGTTATTATGTGGCTCGAGTACACTTTGGCGTGCCGCCAAGCGTTTAAACAAGGTAACCGTGGCGTCCACAATAAACACGGCATATAAAATTAAGCCGATCCACAGTACATTGCTATTAAAGCCTGCGCTGTAAAAAAAAAGTCCTCCAACGATCATCCCCAGAAACCCACTGCCGACATCGCCCATAAAAATTTTTGCAGGTGGCCAGTTCCAGACTAAAAACCCAAATACCGTCATGGCCAACGCCAAATACAGGCCTGCTTGGCCTGCTTCACCATACACCCAAAATAGTATGAGTCCAGTACTCAGCGCGGTGGTCACCGTCTGTGTTGCCGCCAAACCATCAATGCCGTCCATAAAATTGGTTAAATTAATCATCCAAACTAACGCGAGCACAAAAAGAGTGCCATATACCACAGGGTGTCCCACCAGCGCCGCTAACCATGGCAAATCAACCATTGGGTCGGATGTAAATACTACCAGCGTTGCAGCAAACAGGTGCACCATTAAACGCAGATAAGGGCTCATTGGTTTATGATCATCCAACCAACCGATCATTGCAACCGCCAGCCCAGCAACCGCCAGAGCGTATAACTCCTGCCAAACCAACACCGCACTGAACACAATCACAAATGCCAGGCCACCGCCTTTTGGCGTAGGTACGGTATGAGAGCTCCGAGCATTCGGATGGTCCATCCACTGATGGGTTTGCGCATGACGATACACTCTAAAGGTGATAAACCAGGACAACAAAAATAAAGCCAACCCCACTAGCCACTCAAACATCCATCATTCCTTTATTCACAATTTTATAATTATAAGTATGCATTTATTTACGGCCTCTTTATATGAAAGACGATCTTATTAGCTGGCCTCATTCATAATATGATGACTTTGACTCATGAATTTGAGCATTCTACGTTAAAATGCCTTTTGTATAAATCGTATCTTGTTAAATAGAACTTAAACTGAGTGACCCCGTTAAACCCCAAAGATAGAAAGGCCTGCTATGTCAACAGAACCACACGCTGATCAAAAATCACTCGCGGATGTTAAAATTGCTCGAGTTTCGACAGTGGCTTTTTTCATTGAAACCCAGCTTCATCAGCAGATGAACACCATTGTGGATGCTGGCATGGACTTAACCCTCATAGCCAGTGAAGTGCAGTTAGGCAAGCCAATCCCACATAGCCGCTACCACGCTATTAACATTCCAAGAAAGATTGAGTTAATTCAGGATCTGTTCGCACTTTACCGTCTATGGCGTTTTTTTAGAAAAGAAAAATTTACGATTGTGCACTCTACCACGCCTAAAGCGGGGCTACTTTGTGCCATTGCTGCAAAATTGGCTGGCGCTCCTGTCCGCCTACACACTTTTACAGGTCAACCTTGGGTTACCCTAAGCGGAGTCAAGCGAAAATTGGCGATCTGGTCAGATAAATTAATTGTAAAGTTAAACACTCAATGCTACACCGATAGCCCTTCTCAAACACAATTTATGGAACAACAAGGCATCGCGCCGCTTAACAAACTTCAGACACTCAACCAAGGCAGTTTAGCTGGTGTCGATTTTACTCGTTTCAACCCCGATTTATTTAATTCTGACACTCGTAAGCAACTCAAGTGCGAATTAGGCATACCTGAAGACGCTGTCACGCTACTTTTTGTTGGCCGAATCAGCAAAGACAAAGGCATTATTGAGCTGGTTCACGCGTTTAAACAACTGCTGCAAAACTTCCCCGAAGCCTATTTATTATTAGCAGGCCCACTGGAACTGGAAAATACACTTTTAAACCAATTAGATTTACATGAAAATAAACCAAACCAATCCCATATCATTCTGACCGGTTACACTCCAAAACCCGAGGCGTATATGGCTATCTCTGATCTACTGTGCTTACCGAGTTACCGAGAAGGATTTGGAACAGTCATTATCGAGGCAGCAGCAATGGGGCTTCCAGCAGTCGCAACCAATATTTACGGCTTGACTGATGCCGTGGTTCACAATGAAACAGGCCTACTGGTTGAGGCCAAACAAGTAGACTCTTTACAACAAGCACTGCAACAACTGATTGAACAACCTGAAGTCAGACGAACCATGGGGCTAAACGCACAGCGCCGCGCCCAGAAGCTGTTTGATGAGAAAATCATTAATCAATTACTGCTTGATGAATACCGTAACCAACTGAACGTTCACTCTTAAATAAGAACATACAAAACCATGACAATATTACTTTTTGGCGCTTCCGGATTTATCGGAAAGGCGGTTTTAAACCAACTTATATCAATGCATGTCGAAAAAATCATCTGCGTTAGACAAACACTTTCAGGCACTGAACCCTTTCAAGGTGACGGGGTAGAATGGCATGCGCTAGACATTTTGGCACCCGATACAATGAAGCTAGCCAATTTCGTTGAAATAAGTGACATTGTCTTAAACTGTACGGGCGAGCTAGAAAATACCCTTACGATGACGGAGATTAACTTTCATTTTGTTAAAAGGCTCACTGCGCTTTTAAAGGCCTCAACTAAATCGCATCACTTTATCCAATTAAGCAGTGTGGGCTGCTACGGAGCGGTCAACTTTTATCGTGGTCAAGCAAAAAGCATCACTGAAGACGCCACCGAACGCCCTGCTGGACTGTATGAAACCTCTAAAACACAAGCGGATGATTATATTCGCGAACAGATTTCAGAGCAAACACCCAACGTAAGCTACACGATCATTAGACCTACTAACGTGTTTGGTAAGGGCATGAACAGTCAAGCCCTTGTTGGACTTTCTAATATAATAAAAGCAGGTCGCTTTTTTTATATTGGAAACCAAGCATCAATCTCCACTTACATCATTCACATGAATGTAAGTTGAGATTGATGCTTGGTT
>JAYENR010000231.1:0-28978 GCA_034722175.1 Pseudomonadota bacterium
TTAGAAATTGACCGTGTGGCACAAACAACCACGTTCAATGATCAGAAGTTATTGAATCGTTCAGCTTCTTCCAACTCTTTAGGTCAGGTTTACCACGTAGGTTGGGATGTTGGTGTTGATAATAAAGTATCTGTGAGTGCATTGAACTTCGGTGTGAGTGCATTGTCAGGTGGTGGCGGGTTCGTACTAAGTAACTTATCTCTAGCTACTTCGGTTTCTGCAGCATCATTAGCAGTAAATGAAATTGATGGTGTACTGTCAACTATTAACACTCAACGTGCTTCTTGGGGTGCGGTTCAAAACCGTTTAGAGTCAACGATTTCTAACTTGAATAATGTTAACGAAAATATGAATGCATCACGTTCTCGTATTGAAGATGCAGACTTTGCACGTGAAAGTGCTGACCTTGCAAGAACTCAGGTTCTTCAGCAGGCAGGTATGAGTATGTTGTCTCAGGCAAATCAGCAATCTCAGAACGTCTTGTCATTACTTCGTTAAACCGTTAAACGTTTAAGAGGGGAGAGTCAGATATGGAGATTAACTCTTTATCATCACTTGCTGCGAGTTACCAAAAAACTCAGTCGACTACTCAGGAGATTGAAGTAAAAGAGGTAGTTCAACAGCGGGTGGACTCATCAGCCGTCTCTCCAGCACAGAAAACTCAGCAAGAAACTCCTGAGGTTTTGGCGAAACAAGTACTACAGTTGAATAATCAACTGGAGAAACTTGGGCAGTCTTTAGCCTTTGCAGTGGATGAAAATACTCAGTCTTCTGTGGTGAAAGTAATTGATAAAACGACTGATGAAGTCATTAAACAATTCCCGTCGGAAGGGTCGTTGAGAATAATGCAAAATATTCAAAACTACCTAACAACGGTACAACAAAGTGGACTACAAGCAAAAGAAGGTTTGACAGGTGCTTTATTCAGTGAAATCATATAGGTGATTGATCTGTTAAGGAGGGGGTATGGCAGATTTCAATGTTATGCAACCCAACAACTTGGATGCAATGCCTGTTAGTAGGCCACAAGGGTCGATGGTTTCGAGTGATGCTAAGCAGGTTGATAAAGGCCAAATTGCTCAAGAGATTGTGCAAAAAAAGGTTGATATTAGCCAGTTAAAATCACAAGAAGCCAAAGATCAAATTCAATCTGAAGATTTAGATAGCTTGATGAAGAATCTAAATAGACAGCTTGAAGCGCTTCAAAATTATTTGAGGTTTGAAAAAGATGAAGATTCCGACCGTATGGTGATTTTCATTAAAAACAGTGAAACGGATGAGGTCATTCGCCAAATTCCTTCACAAGAATTTTTGACTATATCTAAAAATATTACGAATTATCTAGATATGCGTCAGCAGCTATCAGAAACGATAGACTTTCCACTAGGCATGATTACACACGAAAAAGCCTAGATAACAGTTCCCTTGTGTGTTTAGCGGCTTTTTGGCCGCTTTTTTTATTTCCTGTCGTTGTTAAAGTTTTGTAAATGATTGCCGATAAATTTAATAAGCTTGGCATTTATGGTGCTTAGAGCTTATAAAATATAAAAATAAAATAGATTGATTCGATGACCAGGAGCTGAGCCATGGTAAATGAAGTTGGCACAACGTTAGTAAACAGTCTGACAAATAGCAGTTTTGATATTGGAAATATGGCAAAAGTTTTGGCTGAAGCGGAAGTGACTGGTCCAAAAAGTATACTGGAACGCCAAGAAACTAAAAATAGCACTGAGCTGAATGCATTAACTTATCTGCAAACCAATTTAACAGCTTTTAAATCCTATTTGACTGACTTGTCGTCACCTAGTCTGTTTCAGACTAAAGATACACAAAGTTCGAACGAGTCCGTGGTATCCGTGTCTGCAACGGGAGTTCCAGTAAATGGAAGTTACTCCATTGAATCCGTTCAACTTGCTCAGGCTCATACACTTGTTTCTAACAAAGTTTATAGTTCTATGTCCGATACCATTTCATCGGGTACTTTGAGCCTGACTGTAGGCGGGCAGGTAAAAGATATTGTGGTTGACGTCAGTAATAACACCTTAGAAGGGCTGCAAAAGGTTATTAATAATGGCGATTATGGGGTAAATGCTTCCATTATTCAGAATGGAGGTAATTATCAAATGATGTTTACCTCTCAAAATACAGGTGCAGCGAATGAGATAGGCCTGTCAGGTTTAGCAGATTTCGACGTTGATGGATTATTAACAACGTCTGCTGCTCAAGATGCTGTGATGAAATTAAATGGTTTGACTGTAACGAATTCAACAAATACTTTTGATAGTGTGATTGAAGGCCTTTCTATTCAGTTGAATTCAGCTAACAGTGGTTTTTCTCATAACCTAAATGTGTCTCAGGATACTCAAGCGGTGGTCGATACAATTCAATCGTTTGTGGATGTTTATAATCAGCTTGATAAAATCATGGAAGAGTTAGGTTCTTATGAAGAGCTTACGTCAGATCAGCAAGAGGACGAAGCTTATGAGTATTGGGGAGACTTGTCTGGAAGCCCTTTGCTTAGAGAGTTTAAGAACCAATTAAAAACATCATTATCTGGTGCGATTTCTGAGCTTTCAGAGCCTTATAATAATTTAGCAAGTGTTGGTTTAAGTCTAAATATTGAAGGTGAACTGGAGTTGGATATTGACCAGTTAAACACCGTGGCAACGAATGATATGGAGGCTTTAACTGATCTTTTCTCGAAAGGTGGAGGCTCGGATGACGTTTTGATTAATGTGCTTTCAGGAAATGAAAAGACGCAAACTGGTTCTTATGCGGTTGATGTTACTCAGTTGGCAGAACGAGCAATTGTCACCGGTGGTGGGGTGACATACTCTGCCAATGAATATCGATTAGCAAGTGATAGGGTGAATGATCCTGTTACTTCAGTTGAGATTGAGGCAGGGGCACAATTTGATTTGGATATTAATGGTGTCTTGCATACGGTAGCTTTAACTGCTGGTACATATAGTGACAAAGCTTCTGTAGCGACTGAGTTTGAGAGCCAGATTAATGCAGCTTTCCTAGGGGATGGTTTGAGTGTTAGTGTGGCTTTTGATAGTAGTCAGTCACGTTATGAAATGACGACCTCAGATGGTGTCGTGGGATTATCAAATTTAATGAATTTGTCGAATCAGGGTTTTGGTGGTGCGAACTACTCTGGTGAGCAGTTAATTGACTTATCTGCTGCTGATGCAGGTTTTGATGTTACGGTTGATGCATCTACCAGTGCCACTGCAACTGTTAGACAGGGTAAATATACATTAGAAGAGTTAGCTCAGAGTATGCGTGAATCGATCAATTCCCTATCTGAAGTGCAGGCTTCCGGGGCAAGCGTGAGCGTCTCTACTGAAGGTGGTGTATTGAATGTATATTCCAATCGCTTTGGTGCTTTTTCTGAGGTGGGCTTATCAGCATTTACCAATTTCACCAATTCTGGTTTCACTCTAGATATCAATGATACTGGTCAAAATGTTGACGGTACAATTACGACTGCTTTAGGTTCGTTAAACTTAGGAGCCTACGCAAGCTCTGAGGATGGTCGTCAAATTAAAATTTCTGATTATGCGGTCATTGGGGGTGAGCCTGCTGAGGTAAGGGGTTTAGAGTTTGAGGTTATTGGTGGTAGTTTGGGAGCACGTGGAAATATTAGTTTTGCACAAGGCTTTGCTAGCCGAATGGAAGAGACGATTGAAAACTTGGCTGAAGATGAAGGTGGTCTGCTTTCTCAAAGAATTGATTCATTAAATGATAAGCAAGAAAACTTTAATGAACGTAGAACTAAAATAGATTCGACTTATGAAAGATTATTATTAAAGTATCAGCTTCAGTTTTCTGCTTTACAGTCGATACTTGCAAGTACACAACAGACAAGAGATTATTTGTCAGCAACTTTCGGCAATAACAATAATTAAAGTAAATAGTCTGCGCGAGGGATTTTAAATGAATATGGCATTACGAAATAAGTTTGCACAACAGTATGCTAATACCTATGTGGAAACTTCTGTATCTGAAGCTACCCCACATAAGTTGGTTGAAATGCTTTATGAGGGGGCTTTAAAGAACCTAAACTTAACAAAAGTGTTTATTGAACAAAATAATTTTGAAAAAAAAGCTGAGCATGTCAATAAGGCTTTATCGATTCTAAACGCGTTGAGATCGGGCGTTGATTTAGACAAGGGTAAAGAGGTGGCAGAAAATTTATACAATCTGTATGATTTTTGTTATCGACGAGTGTTTGAAGCTTCTAGTCAAAATAATGCATTGTTGCTTGATGAAGTAATTGAACACCTTAAGGTCTTAGCTGAAGCTTGGAAACAGATGCCTGAGGATATGAAACGTATCTCTAAGGAACAAATTGATAAGATGAGTGCTTAGGCGTGTCTTTAGAGAAGGTCAAATTAACACTTTTAGCTCATTCAAAAAATATGTTGAATGCGGCTTTATCCGAAGACTGGCAACGGTTTTCGGAGTTGGATTCTGAGTGGCAAAAAAAATTACAAACTGCCGTTGAAACCTATGGTTCTCAGCTTGATTCTATTGGTGATCAGCTGTTGCAAGATAATAAAATGATTCAGAGTTATATCAAGCAAGTCCAAAATACGCTCTCTAGTGAACTGCAAAAAAATAACCAGTCTCTCTCTTCTGTTAAGCAGTATCTAAAATAAACTTTCTAAAAAACATTGCCAAATTTTTGACATCCTACTAAAACCTGTATATAAAGGGAGCCTGAGTGTCAATTAATTATATGTGGCGGTTTAATGTCTCTTGAGCATCTATCCAATCTTGTTGGCGATGGGCCAGCAATGCAGAAAGTCAAAAAACTGATTCTTCAGGTTGCTAAAACCGATGCAACGGTGCTGATTTTAGGTGAGTCTGGAACCGGTAAAGAGGTGGTAGCACAGTCGTTACATCACGTCTCCCAAAGATCAGATCGATCTTTTGTACCGATCAATTGTGGTGCTATACCTGGCGAACTTCTGGAAAGCGAATTGTTCGGTCATGAAAAAGGTGCCTTTACTGGAGCTATTACTGCTCGTAAAGGTCGTTTTGAAATGGCGGAAAAAGGTTCTATCTTTTTAGATGAAATTGGTGATATGCCGCTGCCGATGCAAGTTAAACTTTTACGAGTTTTGCAAGAGCGTACTTACGAACGCGTTGGTGGCAATAAAAGTTTTGAATGTGACGTTCGAGTCATTGCTGCAACTCACCGCACATTGGAAGATAATATTGAAGAGGGCTCCTTCCGAGAGGATCTTTTTTATCGCTTAAATGTATTCCCAATTGAAATGCCGGCTTTACGAGAGCGACCTGAAGATCTTCCAAGTTTATTAGCATTTATGTTCTCTAATATCCAATCGAGTGGCAGACAAATTCCTGAACTGACTGAGAAAGCGATGATTGCACTGCAGCAATATCCGTGGCCAGGCAATGTTCGTGAGCTAGGAAATTTAGCTGAGCGTCTATCAATTTTATTTCCAGGAACGGCTGTTGATTACGATGACTTGCCGAGTAAGTATCAGGTTGAATTATCTGAAGATGTGCAGCTGATTAAATTAGATGGATTGGTTGTTGAAGACAATCTCGATCCTGCTGCCCAGGCTCGTGCTGAAGTATCGGTAGAGGAAAGTCAAAATGAATCGACCGTTTCAAACTCACCAGGCCTGTCTGAATCAGATCCAAATGGGGTGTTTAATTCGATTCCAAATCTAGATGATGGCTTAGACCTAAAATCGTATTTAGTTGATATGGAAGTGCAGTTAATTCAAAAAGCATTGTCGCAAACCGAAGGTAATGTTTCGCAAGCCGCTAAGCTTTTACAAACTAACCGAACGACACTGGTTGAAAAAATTCGCAAATACGAACTGACTTAAATGAACGTTTCGAGATAGCAGAAGGCACTTGTATTAAATGTTGAACGAACTTGAAAAAAATCGACTGGTTGAGTTAGAGCAAGCATTTGAGTTGTTTAATGAAACTTCGATGCAGTTAACGCAGTCGTATGAGTCGCTCCAACAACAAGTATCTGATTTACAGATTCAACTGGCAAAAAGTGACCGTGAAAAACGCCGTGTTGCCGAACGTTTAAGTCGATTGATGCAGCTTTTGCCCGCTGGTGTGATTACCTTAGATCAAAATGATTTGATTACCGAAATGAATCCCAGTGCCACCCAGATTCTAGGTGAAGATGCGATGGGGCGTAATTGGAATGTGGTCGTTATGAACGCATTTTTAAGTGTGAATGATGCCGGTGAGTTGATGACTCATGATGAACAGGCCTATCAGTTTTCTGAAACCTCACTGGATCAAGCATTAGGTAAGATATTATTGATTCAGGATGTTACCGCTGCTCGTCAATTACAAGATCACGTTAACCGTCACCAACGTCTTCATTCGATGGGAGAGATGGCCGCCTCTTTAGCGCATCAAATTCGAACTCCTTTGGCCTCTGCTCTGCTCTATGTTTCACAAATGAACTCCGAACACCTTGACGATCAAAATCGTGAGCGATTTGTCGGTAAGGCTTTAAACAGTCTTCGACACCTTGAAGGGTTGGTTAAGGATATGTTGCAGTACGCCAAAGGTGGCAAGGGCAGTGATCAGCGTATTGAATTAACTTATTTAATAGGTCGTGTAAAATTAGCCGTCGAAAACCAAGCAAAAGAGAGTCAAAGTGTTGTCCAGTTTGACTCTTTTATGCCTGGTTTGGTGGTGACGGGGGATCTTGATGGTTTGGTGACTGCCATGCAGAATTTAATTGGCAATGCCATTGATGTGGTGGGCACCCAGGCTGAAATTCAGATAACGGTGCATAGAATTGCCGATGATAAAGTGGATCTTATCGTTAAAGATCATGGGCCTGGTATTGAAACTGAAAACCTAGAAAAGGTTTTTGAGCCGTTTTATACCAGTCGAGCACAAGGAACGGGGTTAGGTTTGGCCGTGGTTCGTGCCATTGCGGAAGCGCATAATGGACAGGCCTGGGTGAAATCAATCGTTGGTTATGGCTCGACATTTGGAATACGTTTGCCATTGGCAGAAGTGAAGGGAGTGGAATGAATATCGCTAAAGTTTTGATTGTAGAAGACGATCAGGAGTTGCAAGAAGCATTGGTCGATACCTTAATTTTGAATGGTTTTGAAGTCGTCAGTGTTAGCTGTGCCGAAGATGCCTTGGTGGCATTGGAAGACGATATTGGTATGGTTTTTAGTGATATTCGAATGGACGGCATGGATGGTTACGCTTTAATGAAGCGTGTCCGTGCAATTAAGCCCTATCTACCGATTGTATTGATGACCGCTTATGGCACAATTGAACAAGCCGTTGATGCAATGAAGTCCGGCGCAGTGGATTATATCGTTAAACCGTTTGAAGCTAACGTATTGGTTGAAAAGGCTAAGGCTTACTTTAATCGTGATGCTTCAAGCGAAGATGATTTTGTAGTGGCAGACCCTGTTACTCAGCAATTAAAAACTATGGCAAAAAAAGTTGCCCAAAGTGAAGCCAGTGTTTTGATTAGTGGTGAAAGCGGAACCGGTAAAGAGGTGCTGGCGCGTTTTATCCATAAGCAGTCTTCCAGAGCTAAACAACCTTTTGTGGCAATAAATTGTGCAGCAATCCCTGAAAATATGTTGGAAGCGATGCTGTTTGGTTATGAAAAAGGGGCATTTACCGGGGCGGCAAAAGCTATGCCTGGTAAGTTTGAGCAAGCGCAGGGTGGCACCATTTTCTTAGATGAAATCGGTGAGATGAAAACCGATTTGCAGGCTAAAATTTTAAGGGTGCTTCAAGAGAAAGAAGTAGAACGTATCGGTAGTCATAAGGTGGTGCGTTTAGATGTTCGAGTCTTAAGTGCTTCTAATATTGATATGAAACAGGCGATCAAGGATGGGCAGTTCCGTGAGGATCTATTTTATCGTCTAAATGTTTTCCCTATGCACTTACCGCCTTTGCGTGAAAGACCAAAAGATATTGCCGCTATTTCTGAAAAAATCTTACAACGCCACTGTGGACGAAGTCGTATTGAGCCGATGGTTTCTGCACCAGCAATGAAGCAGTTAATTGAATACTCGTGGCCGGGTAACATTCGCGAATTAGATAATGTCATTCAGCGTGCTTTAGTGATGATGTCTGGTGACACGATTCAGTTGCAAGATATTATGTTAGACAGCGGTATTGGTCAGTCAGCCGTCACTGCATCTGCCAAAGCGGGTAAGAGTGTTTCTGAGCCTATACAAGAGTCTATAGCACCAACTGAAACAGCCTTAGATGATAGCAAAGATCTAAGGGCTCGTGAGGTGGCACTGATCTTGGAAACCTTGAAACAGTTTAATGGTCACCGTCAGAAAACAGCGGAAACTTTAAATATTAGTCCAAGAACATTGCGTTATAAAATTGCTAAATTGAAAGAACAGGGTGTTGATGTGCCTTAAAACAGGCTATTATCGGCACTAAGAATAAAACTTAAGTCATGTTTTGGAAAAGTGAGCAGGCCTGTTGAGTTTTTGGCGGTTGATTGGCATATCAATTGCTGACAAGGTTACTGTTAAATTGTAGCGTGTTCGTCTGTTTTATCCCCCAGCATATTGTGGGATAATATATAGAAGTTAATAACACGATTTTTATTTACCCGGAAATAGTTTGTAAAGTTTGGAGACCAAGTCGTCATGAGTACGGTGGATACACAAAGTTTAATGTTACAAATGCGCTCTCTTGCAGCGCAGGCAGCATTGAACCCAGAATCTCCTACTGATGCGGTTTCTCAAACAGGGGAAGCTTCGGCGGAAAATTTTGCCGACCTTCTTAATCATGCCGTTAATTCGGTCAATGCAGAACAGCATAAATCCGGTGAAATGAAAGAAGCGTTTGAACGTGGTGACCTAGATGTAGAATTGTCTGAGGTCATGTTGCAAGCGCAAAAAGCCAGTCTTTCTTTCCAGGCGATGACTCAAGTTCGTAATAAGCTAACGGAAGCTTATAAAGATATTATGAACATGCCAATCTAATCGAATGGATGATTCGAATTTATTAGTTTTAATAACTAGATTAAATAACTGAAAGAAACATTATGGCCGAACCACAAGCGTCAATTGATCCAACCTTAAATACTCAGACAGGAAGTGGGGTGGGGTCGACGCTGATTAATAATCTAATGGCACTCTCTGTTGCCAAGCAAGTTAGTCTTGTTATTGCCTTAGCGGCAAGTATTGCATTAACCGTCGGAATTCTTCTTTGGTCCCAAGATAAACCCTATACGTTATTGTTTGGTAGTTTAGATGCCAAAGATATTAACGAAGTGGTGCAAACCTTAGATCAAGAACAAGTTAAATATAAAATTGATCAGGCCAGTGGCGGTATTTTAGTGCCATCCGATCAAGTTCATAAGCTGAGACTTAAACTGGCTGCAGCTGGTTATCCAAAACAAGCGGCAACCGGTTATCAACTGCTTGATGTTGAACAAGGTTTTGGTATCTCTCAATTTAAAGAGACTACACAGTATCATCGTGCCTTAGAAGGCGAATTGGCGAAATCGGTTTCCTCTATCAATTCTGTTAAATCTGCTCGTGTCATGCTTGGTCTACCTAAACGTTCGGTGTTTGTGCGCAAACAACAAAAACCATCCGCCTCTGTCGTGGTAAAACTTTATCCAGGTCGAAACCTTAACGATGAACAAGTCAGTGCGGTGGTTTATTTGGTTTCATCGAGTATCCCTAATATGGACACTAAAGATGTCACTGTTGTTGATCAAAACGGGAACTTGTTAACTGGCGATAATCATTCTGGCAACACCTTTAATATGAGTGTCAAGCAGTTGGATTACACTCGTATGGTCGAAGAGACGCTATCGAGTAGAATTGTGAACTTGTTAGCACCGATTGTGGGGGGTGAAAGTAAAGTACGAGCGCAAGTAACTGCAGAACTTGATTTCACCCAGCAAGAACAGACACGTGAAAATTATGAGCCGGATCCATCAGCGATTCGTTCTGAACAGGAAGTGAAAGAGATTAATCGTAATGAAGGGCCAATGGGGATTCCTGGTGCCTTAACCAATCAGCCACCACGTGCTGGATTAGCGCCAGAAGAAGGATATACACCTCAAAACGATCCTAATCTTAGAAACTCGACAGAGAAAAAAACCAAAAACTATGAATTAGATCGAACCATAAGCCACATTAAAAACTCAGTGGGCAATATTCATCGCCTATCGGTTGCGGTGGTGTTGGATGACAAAACTTCATTAGACGAAGAAGAGAATATTGTCCGCACACCCATCGCAGAAGAGGAGTTATTGCGTTATCGTCAATTAGTCAGCGACACAGTTGGTTTGGATGAAGTGCGTGGTGATACCTTGACGGTTGTGAATGCGTCGTTTGTGGTTGCACCAATGGAAGAGTTGGCATCTGTTCCGGTTTGGCAAGAGTCTTGGTTCTGGGATTTAGTTAAACAACTATTAGCAGGCTTAGCGGTTCTCATTATTATCTTTGGTGTCATTCGTCCAATGCTGAAAGATCTTTCTAAGAAAGAAGAAAGCATTTTGGCTTATCCAGAAGATGTGCCGGAAGAGGAAGAAGCGCTTGAGAATGTTGATGAAATTTCTCAAGCTCTTGAACAGATGAATGAAGAAGTTGAGCAGACCGCTGCAGAAGCAGAATCTGAATCTAATGATGAGCGTGAGTTGCTTGAAAAAGTAAGAACCATGGTGGCTGCTGACCCTAAAATGGCGGCACATATAATTAAACAGTGGATGACAGAGGAAAGCTAGGATGCCTGATTCGGCCATTGAAGAAGTAACCAGTGATGCTGGAGATAAAATGAGTGGGCTTGATCGATCTGCTGTATTTTTGCTGGCATTAGGGAAGGATAATGCTGCGCAGATTTTAAAGCACCTCAATCCTCGTGAAGTTCAGCAGCTTGGATCAGCCATGACCTCGGTTGAAAATATTGATCGTGAAACTATTCATTATGTTATGCAAGCATTTATGGATGAGTTAGGCGAAGATGTTCTTGGGATCGATCCAAGTGAATATGCTCAATCTTTGATGGCGGATGCTTTGGGAGATGGCGGTGGTCACTTGATGGATGCTGCATTATTGGGTGATCAGGTTAAAGGTCTTGAGGCACTTAAGTGGATGCACCCTTTAACAATCTCGAATATGCTGCGTAACGAACACCCACAGGTAGTTGCCATTGTATTGTCGTATTTTGATGCTGATCAAGCGGCAGAAGTTCTGCGAGGGATTCCTGAACGTTTCCAAGCCGAGGTTATCTATCGTATCGCAACTTTAACCACCATTCAGCCTCGTGCGTTATTTGACTTGAACGACGTCTTAGAAAGTGCGTCAAGTGATGGTGAAGGCGGTAAGTTGGCAACGATCGGTGGTGAAAAACGTGCTGCGGAAATTCTTAACTTGGTGGGCAGTGGTGTTGATTCTCGTATCTTAGATGACATTGCCATTGAACATGAAGATGTCAGTAAAGGTATTCAGGATAAAATGTTTGTCTTTGATGATATCGAAGGCATTGATGATCGTGGGATTCAAACCATTGTTGGCGAGATTCCAAGTGATGTGCTTATCTTGGCGCTTAAAGGTTCTGAAGAAGTGCTTAAAGAGAAATTTTTGGCCAATGTATCGAAACGTCAGGCAGACATTATGCGTGATGATCTAGAGTCGGGTGGTCCAGTGAAGTTAAGTGCGGTAGAAGATGCACAGCGAACCATTATCCAAACAGTTCGCCGTCTAGCAGATGAAGAGAAAATTATGATGCCTGGTGGTGGAGAGGAGTTCGTCTAGATGGCGAAAGATTTCAAAGCAGATGTGTATGCTAAATCTCCAAAGTCAGAAGATGAAGCATCAGAAACCGTTGCCAAATTAATTCCTTCCTCTGAAGTGACAGAGCCCGAAATCCAGGCTTGGTCTCTAAATAACTTGGTTAGAGATGCTGATCAAAAAATTAAAGATCAAGAGCAAGCAGTCTATTCTCAATTAGAAAAAAAGCTTCAACCGGAGATTCAACGTCAAACAGAGATCTTGAAAAAAGAAGCCTATGAGTCGGCTAAGAAAGAGGGGTTTGATGAAGGTTATGACGAAGGTAAAAAACTCGGAGAACAAGAAGCGAGAGACATTGCTTTAGCGGAATCGGAGGCTCAGTTAAGTGAGAAATTAACCCGTTTAGAGGCTCTTATAACCTCTTTAGAAGCCCCTTATAAATTGTTAGAGTCACAAGTCTTTGAACACTTGTCCTCGTTGGCGTTGCATGTAGCTGAAGAGGTGATTCAACAGCAGATCTCTGAAAAACCAGAATGGGTGATGAAAACAATTCAAGAAGCCATTGATGCGTTAGGGGATGATTTATCTCCGCTTGAAATTTCACTGAATCCTGACGATTACGTGCTAATTCAATCGCTTAAAGCTTCTTTTTTAGATAGCTGGAAAGTAAAAATGTCGGATAAAGTTGAAGCTGGAACCTGTCAAGTTAGGCAGAACAACTCTTCAATTGAGCACAATTGGAAAAACCGTTTTGAAAGTATGTCGGTAAAACTTCAGGCTCAAGCGGTCGCGGAAAAACAAGAATCTGACTGATCTATTTAATGCGTTTCTTAGTTTTATTAAATCAACACTTCGCCATCTATTGTCATTTCGCTTTTCCAAAACTAGGTCTTTAGCATGGATTTTTCAGAACGCCTTAACCACTCAATTACCGAAAAGCTTGATCAACTTTCAAGTCAACTCACTCTGCCTTCCTCATTAATTGTGACTGGACGTTTGGTACGTATGGTCGGAATGACACTTGAAGTAGTAGGAACCTTTGCACCAGTGGGTTCACGTTGTCAGGTGCAAAGTACTCAGGGTGAGCCAATTGAAGCCGAAGTAGTGGGGTTTCACGATGACCGTCTGTTCTTAATGCCAATCGGCGATACTCAAGGCTTGTCCCCAAATGCAAAAGTCACCCCGATCCCTGGAGGGGTTAAAGTTAAAATTGGATCTTCTATGCTGGGACGTATCGTCGATGGTTCTGGTCAGGCACTAGATGGTAAAGGACCGATTGATACGGAAGTGGAAGTATTATTGTCTGGAAGAAGGATTAACCCACTGCAGCGTGCCCCTATTGAAGAGCCGATTGATGTTGGTATCAAAGCGATTAACGGTTTATTGACTCTAGGTCGTGGGCAACGTGTCGGTTTGATGGCTGGAACAGGGGTAGGTAAGAGTGTTCTGTTAGGCATGATGACTCGTTATACCGATGCAGATGTTGTGGTCGTAGGGTTAGTGGGAGAGCGTGGTCGAGAGGTTAATGATTTTGTTCGTAATAACCTCGGTGAAGAAGGGTTAAGGCGAGCTGTTGTGGTCGCGACGCCAGCAGATGATCCTCCATTGATGCGTTTGCACGGTGCGATGTTGGCAACAGCGATTGCAGAGCACTTTCGGGATCAAGGTCTACATGTTTTATTGCTAATGGATTCATTAACTCGTTTTGCACAAGCGCAGCGTGAAATTGCTTTGGCAGTGGGTGAGCCACCAGCCAGTAAAGGGTATCCACCCTCGGTGTTTTCTAAATTACCTCAGCTAGTTGAGCGCGCTGGTAACGGACAGGTTGGAGCGGGGTCAATCACAGCGATTTATACGGTACTTGCAGAAGGGGATGATCAATCTGATCCTGTCGTGGATTCAGCTCGTGGGGTGTTAGATGGGCATATCGTGTTATCACGAGCTATTGCAGATTCTGGGCGTTATCCGGCGATTGATGTAGAGGCTTCCATTAGTCGTGTGATGGTGGATGTTGTTTCAAAACATCAAATTGATGAGGCTCGAAAATTTAAACAGATGTATGCAACTTATCAGCAAAACCAAGACTTGATTAATGTCGGTGCTTATCGTAAAGGCAGCGATGCCAATATTGATAGGGCCATTGCTAAATATCCCTCTTTGAACAATTATCTATCGCAACAAATTGAAGAGTCTTTTTCTGTTTCTCAAAGCATTAAACAGCTTTCTAAAACGGTTTCATAGTGTGTTTTTTGAACAGTTTATCTGGTTGAGGTTGTTGTGAGTTCTCGAATTGAAAAAATCCAAACACTGGTGGAGTTGGCAGAGATTGAAGAGGATAAAGCTTTGCAAACCTTTTCAACCATTCAAGGTCAATTTCAAGACCATCTTCAGCAGTTAGAAACCTTGCGTTCCTATATTAATGAGTACTCGCATTCCAGCTCTCAAAGCACGATTAGTCCAGTGCAAATGCTTTCAACCCAGGCCTTTGTTAGTAAGCTACATCACGCTGTTACCGAAGAAGAAAATAAGACGGATGGTTTTCGAGACGTCATGGAGCGAGCACGTGAAGCCTGGGTTGAAAAACGCTCACGTTCACAAGCTTTGAATAAACTTTTATTAAAACTCAAGCAAACTCACCAGGCTAGGTTAGATAAGCAAGAGCAACGGTTTATGGATGAACTTTCTGGTCAGACCTTTACCCGAAATAGTCAAAAAAGATAGTGGCTTAGATTTACGGCACACATGTTGCTAAAAGGTTCTCAACTAAAACTGATATGCGGTGAATAGACCATGTTAGAACTGATGATTTCCAAACCTCAGGCTTCTCATGCCATGCTTCAAGAGGGGGCAGAACGGCAAACATTGCCGAGCAAGACGGGGTTTGCAGATATGCTTAAATCAAGCATGTCTGGTGAGTTCAGAAAGCCATTGTCACGTGCTGAAGCGGCTGAGGTTTTAGATGAGGAGCTTGTTTTGGGTGCGGGTTTGATTATGCCTGATCAAGCGGTTGAAAAAGGCCAAGTAAGTGCAACGGGTGAAAGATTAGGTGATCGTACAGCTGAGCTAAGGCAAGAGACACGTGCGATTAGAATGGCCCATGCTGCAGATCAATCAGCCCAAAACAACGCTTCGACTTCTAAAGGTTTTTCATCAGACTCTCAGGGGCAACCGGGGCGTGAACAAACTTCTCAGCAACAATTCATGAATACCGCTCAGTCTGTTGTGCAGAATGCACAAACAGTTAGAGATCAACAATTGGGACAGCAGTTTGCGAATGCACTAAATGAACGTACCATTGCTCAAGGCTCGCCTTCTGATGAACGTTTCAATGTCAGCTCAGGTGTAACTGAACGTAGAGCCCAGTTACCAGTTGGGTTACAATCCATTGGTTTGCCCGTTTCTCACCAGAAATGGGGGCAAGCCATGGGGCAAAGAGTGGTTTATATGGCCAATCAGCAAATGCAGCAGGCTCAGATTACTCTAAACCCAGAAAAGCTAGGCCCAGTTCAAGTTAGATTGCATGTGGATCGTGACCAACAAGTTCATGTGGTCATGACTGCACAACACGGTGTGACCCGTGAAGCCATGGATGCGGCCATTCCAAGACTAAGAGAGATGTTTGAGCAAGCTGGAATGAATTTAGGTTCTGTAGATGTAAATGATCAAAACCAATTTGCAAATGGCGAGCAGGACGAATCTGATGAGCAGCACTCTGCGGCCAGCAAAAATGAAAATGTGGACGGAGAGTTAGAGACGGAAGCCTCTAACACGACAACTTATGAAACCGATAATGTAGTGGACTACTACGCATAGGAACCGAAGATGAAAACAATGAAATATTGGTTAAGTTTATTAACGTTAGCCCCTACGGCAGCATTGGCAGGTGACTCTGGAATGTCTACAGTTGGGTTTGTGATTATAGCAGTTGGAATTACAGCCGTCATTGTTGGGGCAGTCATGTATCTGTTTTGGTGTAATAGTTCGGGTGTTTGCGAGCAGAGCGAACTTTTAAATGATATTAAAGGTGTCTTAAGAAATGAATCTTTAGATACGGTTTTAAAATCAGATAATACGGACCCTAAATTATTACGTTACTTGAATCAGGTTTTAGAGTTAGCGCAAGACCAAACTAACAATGCTTTGGTTCAAAAGTCTCATGCAGAAGGTCGTGTGGCTGAGTTGGAAAGTCAGATCGAAGAATTAAATGAGACACTATCGGCGTGTTATGCCCAGCAATCTGAAATGTCTACGGCTGTCGCCCCAGTCGCATTTGATAATACGGAACTGATGGATATGTCTAATCAATTAGCGGGTGTGGTGAGTCAATTAAGCTCAGGTTCGAGTGAAGGGATTGAGTCTGTTGAAAATGTCATTAGTGAAGTAAGTGGTTTAACTGAAGAAGTTTCTCATGCTTCTAGCGTGATTAAACAGCTTGAAGCAGACAGTAATAATATCGGTACGGTGTTAGTGTTGATTCGTGATATAGCGGAGCAGACGAACTTATTAGCTTTGAATGCGGCAATTGAAGCGGCACGTGCTGGTGAGCATGGACGTGGTTTTGCCGTTGTTGCGGATGAAGTTAGAATTTTGGCTGGAAAAACTCAACAGGCCACCACGGAAATTCAAACGATTATTGAAGAGTTACAGCAACGTGCCCGGAATGCGGTTCAAGTTATGGAGCATGGACAAGAGAGGGTGGAAGCCACTCAATCGCAGGCCGGTTATGTGAACGAAGCACTGCTTGCAATTGCAGATAACTTAACTAAATTACAGACGGCTCAACAAGGCTTGTCTGGTCTGATTCAACAATCTTAACGACCAAATTTGATAAGAATAAATAGAACAATAAGAATAACAAGGTAGCTTTGCTATGAAAGCGATAGTTGGTACGCTCGTCGTAATTGGAACACTGTTGGGGGGATACTTGCCTCACGGGAGTTTCGGAATCCTGATACAACCGCTAGAGGTGGTGATTATCTGTGGTGGAGCCATAGGTGCTTATATTATTGCGAATCCAGGTTGGGTTGTTAAAGCAGGTTTCTCTCATAGTCTGGGTTTAGCTAAGCCGGATCCTGTTACTCAAGAGATGCACATGGAACTGTTAGGGTTGATGTTCCGTCTATTCAATAAAGCACGTCGTGAAGGTTTGATGTCGATTGAAGCAGACGTTGAGGACCCACATTCAAGTGAGTTGTTTAACAGTGCTCCTTTAGTGGCGGGTGACCACCATGCCGTTGACTTTATTTGTGACTACTTACGTTTAATGATCAGTGGGGCTTCCAACCCCTATCAACTAGAGGACTTGATGATTCTTGAAGTGGATTTACATCATCATGAGGCCTTAATGCCTTCAGAAGCGATTGCTAAAGTAGGTGAAGGTCTACCCGCGTTTGGTATCGTTGCCGCGGTTCTGGGTATTATCGTGACCATGACCTACCTAGATGCGGGACCAATGGAAATTGCTCACCATATGTCAGTGGCACTGGTAGGAACTTTCTTAGGTATTTTATTTGCGTATGGTTTTATTGCTCCTATCTCCTCAGATTTAGCGAACCGTGCGAATTCTGGAAGTGCTTTTTATGGTGTGATTAAAACCTGTTTGATGGCGAACTTGAATGGTTACGCGCCACAAGTTGCTGTTGAGTTTGGACGAAAAGCCATTCCAGGTAAACTTAGACCGAGTTTTAAAGAAGTTGATGAATTCCTACAGAGTCAAAAATAGTGACACTTGAACGGAATAACCGAGAAGTATTATGAGTGATGAACAATCCATAATAATTAAACGACTGAACAAGTGCCCCCACGTTGCACACGGTGGGGCATGGAAAATTGCGTTTGCGGATTTCATGACGGCAGCCATGGCTTTCTTCCTAATGCTTTGGGTGTTAGGTGGGGTTAACGACGAAGAGATGAAAGCAATGGCTGAGTACTTTCGTAACCCAACAGTAATTGAAGCCTCACCTATGAAATTAATCGAGTCAGATGAAGCTGGGCAGTCATCTGACTCGATGATTGATATGGGCGGGTTCAAAGATGCACCGAAAGGAAAAGAGGGCGATGAAGATGGTTCTGGTAAAGAAGGTCAAGAACAAGCCCAAATGGATGCAATGAAAATTGCCTTAGAGCAAAAGATTGATACTGATCCAGATTTAAGTAAGTTTAAAAACCAGTTAAAGATTGATATCACTCCAAATGGCCTTCAAGTTCAAATTTTAGATGACCGTAAGCGCCCGATGTTTGGTTCAGGTGTTGACCTGCCTCGTGACTATGCAATGAAACTTTTACAAGAGGTGGGCGAGGTGATGGCCAAGACCACAAATAAGATCAGTATTGCCGGCCATACCGATTCTTCTGGTTATCACGATCAATCAGAATATACTAACTGGGAGTTGTCTGCTGACCGTGCTAATGCAGCGAGAAGATTGTTGTTACAAGGTGGGGTAGATAGCAAGCGAATTGCTCAAGTTGTTGGATTGTCTGATACAGTGCCATTTGATTCAGAAAACCCGTATAATCCTCGAAATAGACGTATAAGTATTATTGTTTTATCCAAAGAAGCCGAGATGCGCTTAAGTAGTTTGAGTGAAGCTCCCGCTTTAGAGGATTTAAGTAAAGAGTTGGCCAATCCGATCGGTCATTAATATACGGTTAAACTGAATTGATTTAAATATTTGAATTTAAGGGTAGCAGCATGGCGGAAGAAGAAGTACAAGAAAAAGAAAAAAAAGGTGGTGGTAAAGGCATCATTATTATCCTTTTAGTTATCTTGATTCTAATGATGGTCGGTATTGGAGTATTGGTTTATCTATTGCTAGGTGCTGATAAAGGTAAAGATGATGCTTCTGCAGATACAGAAATTCATGCTTCAGCTGAACATGGTGATGAAGCTGAAGGTGATAGCCATGCTAAAGAGTACTCTCCCAAGTATAAACAATTTGAACCACCTGCTCCAGGTTCACCGCCAGCCTATTTTACGATGGAAAAATTTGTAGTGAACTTTAATGGTGATGGGCAGGCTAAGTTTTTAGCAGTGGACTTGAAGTTCATGTCGTATTACACACCTATTGTAGGTGATGCGGGTGAAATGGAACATTTACGTCCTATTCTTAAAAATGATATTCAGCGTTTGTTACGTAACCAACATTTTAATGATCTAAATACACCAGAAGGCCCTGATAAGTTGCGAGAAGAGATTCTGGCAACCGCGCGCAAAATTTTAGAGAAACATAATATCTATCCTGATCTGTTGGAAGATGTTTATATGACTCGTTTTGTGATGCAATAGCGATCTGGAATAAGGCATAACGAATGGATGATATCCTAAGCCAAGACGAAGTCGATGCACTCCTCAAAGGAATGGGCGGTGGCGATGTTGAAACCGAAGATGATGATTCTGCGGATTCAAGTAGCGCTAAAGTCTATGACTTTACTAACCAGGAGCGAATTGTTCGTGGCCGTCTACCTGCATTAGATATCATCAATGAACGATTTGCGCGAGGTTTTCAGCGTCATTTCAATGAGATGATCATGTCGAGTGTTGAAGTGACACCAGGCGAAGTTAAGATTATTAAAATGATTGATTACTTACGTAATCTGTTTGTGCCAACCAGTTTAAATATATATCGAATTAACCCATTGAACGGGGTTTCTCTGTTTACTTTAGATTCCAAGTTAATCTTTACTGCGGTAGATATCTATTTTGGTGGAACAGGCCTGTTACCTTTTAAGATTGAAGGTCGTGAATATACCCCTGTTGAAATGAGTATGGTGCGCAGTATCTTAGATATCTCTTCTGAGAACTTACGTAAGGCTTGGGGGCCGGTGATGGATATCGAAATTGAGTATATGCACTCAGAGATGAATCCAAAGTTTGCCGGAATCGTTGATCCAACAGATATGATTGTCGTCAGCCCAATTCATGTACGTTTTGAAGGGGTAGAAGGACGTGTTGATATCGTCATGCCTTATGCGATGCTTGAACCGGTTCGAGATAAGCTTGAAGAGGGAATGCAGAATCTTCAGGGTGAGAGTGATAATCGTTGGTCACGTACACTGAAAGATGAAGCGAAAAATATTGAAATTGATCTGTCTGTTAATTTAGCTGAATTAAAGATGAATATGGACGATCTAATGAAAATGGAAAAAGGCGATATTATTCCAATTGATATGCCGGAACAGGTCACCGTTAAGGCGGAAGGCATTGCCATTGTTCGTGGTAAGTTAGGCGAAAGTAACAATAAAAAAGCAGTCAAGATTGAGGATGTGTTTCATCATCCTGCTTATCAAGAGCGCAAGGTAGAAAATGTGAAGGAGTGGTACGATGAGTGATGAAGAGGATTTAAGTGCATGGGGTGATGCCTTAAATGAGCAAGCAGAAGCAACGGAAGAGGATCCTTGGGGGGATGCTTTAAACGAGCAAGCTGAAGCTGAATCCGTTTCTTCTACCCCTGATCTTGATGCGCTTGCTTCTAGCCGTGGTGACAGTGCAGATAAGGTGGATCTGGATGTCTTGCTGGATATACCAGTTACCTTGCAGCTTGAAATAGGTCGGACTAAAGTATCCATTAGAAATTTACTTTCTTATACTCAAGGTTCAGTGGTGGAGATGGATCGTTTAGCTGGAGAGCCGTTAGATTTGTTAGTTAATGGGACACTGATCGCTCATGGTGAAGTTGTCGTCATTAATGATAAATTTGGTGTAAGATTGACAGACGTGATCAGTCCACAAGAACGGATTAAGAAGCTGAAATAATGCCAAGTGTTTTATTAAACTTTATACTCAAATTTACAGCAATAAAATTAAGAGGTTTTTTTAAACCTCTTTTTGCGTTTTTAATGCTTGGTTTTTCACAAGTGGTCTTGGCAGAGCAGGGTACTCAATTAGGTGAATCTGTTGTTCAGCCTAGTGACCATTTTATGCAAATTGTCCTGTCACTCGTCCTTGTCCTATTGATTATCTTTCTTTCTGCTTGGATGTTACGACGTTATGGCCGCTTTCCAGGTGTGGCAGACGGCAACCTCAAAGTATTAGGCGCGTTATCCGTTGGTCAAAGAGAACGGGTATTACTACTTCAGGTAGGTAAAGAGCAGATTTTAGTCGGGGTCACCAGTAGTCGAATTTCAACTTTACATCACTTAAATGAGAATGTTGAAGTCGCTTCAGCGCAACCTGTAAATGGTTCTTTTGCTTCTCGTTTACAAGAAGCCTTGTCGCAAAAACAAGCTCCAGTTCAAGAAACGTCAGACAGTCTTCAAACTCAGGAAAAGAGATCGACCTCTAGTGAAAATTCGTAATTTTGTTTTATTGTTAGCTTTATTGTTTGCTCCAATATTAGCTTGGGCAATGCCTGGTGTTCCCGCTTTTACGGTTGAGACGGATGCCGCTGGAAACCAAGATTACACGCTAACCATGCAAATTTTGTTGCTGATGACGGGGCTTACTCTGTTACCAGCGGCATTGATTGCCATGACTTCCTTTTTAAGGATCATTATTGTACTGGCCTTGTTACGACAGGCGTTAGGAACTATGCAGACACCTTCAACTAAGGTCTTGATTTCACTTGCTCTGTTTTTAACGTTGTTTATCATGTCTCCGGTATTGGATAAGATCTATGAAACAGCGGTTGAGCCTTATATGGAAGAACAGATTCAGTTTAAAGAAGCGGTCGAGCTTGGATCAAAACCCATGTATCAATTCATGTTGCAACAGACTCGTGAAGATGATCTAGGCATGTTTGCAGAGATGGCAAATGTCACCCTTGAAGATCCGCAGTCTATTCCGTTTAAAGTATTGATTCCCGCCTTTATGACCAGTGAGTTAAAAACCGCTTTCCAAATTGGTTTTATGTTGTTTATTCCATTTTTGATTATCGATCTGGTTGTCGCCAGTTTATTGATGTCGATGGGGATGATGATGTTGTCACCTATGATTATCTCTTTGCCGTTTAAGTTAATGTTATTTGTATTAATTGACGGTTGGGCATTGGTTGTGGGAACATTGGCTAATAGTTTTGTGGTTCCTGGAGGGATCTGATGCAAGAAGCGTTTGTTTTAACACTTGGGCAAAAGATGTTAGAGGTAACAGCCATGTTAGCCGCACCTTTGTTGATTCCTGCGTTGATTGTTGGTTTGTTAGTCGGGATGTTTCAAGCAGCCACGCAGATTAATGAAATGACCTTAAGCTTTATTCCTAAATTGGCCATTGTCGCCATCGCTTTGGTGGTCTTTGGGCCTTGGATGTTAACGACCTTGATTTCATTTACCCGAGAGCTTTATCAGAATATCCCCGCTCTTATTGGATAAGTTATGAGTTTCAGTTACGTTGAGTTTATGCAACTCTTAGGCCTATATTTTTGGCCTTTTGTACGTATTGGTGCCATGCTTTCAATTCTGCCTTTGTATAGTATTCAAGCGATTTCTATGCAGACACGCGTTATCCTTACCTTGTTTATTACCCTTGTGGTAGCTCCAAATTTAGCCTTACCTCCTCCTGTTGATCCATTTACTTGGCAAGGTGTACTGTTTCTCGTCCAGCAGATATTGATTGGGTTGGCGATGGGGACGATCTTTTTGGTGGTGTTTCAGGCATTTGTGATTGCCGGACATATTATTTCTATGGGGATGGGGTTGGCATTTGCCCAAATGGTTGATCCTGGAACGGGGGTAAACTCGCCAGTTGTTGCTCAATATTTTACGATTGTGGTCACGCTGCTTTTTTTGGCGATGAACGGGCATTTATTAGTGATTCAAATCGTGGTTGATAGTTTTGAGTACTTGCCCATAGGGGTACACTTCCTTAATCAAGAAAGTTTAATGACGATTGTAGAATTTGGAAGTTATATGTTTTCCGCAGGGGTCTTGGTTGGTTTACCAGCAGTGACCGCTCTGTTATTGATTAACGTCTCCTTTGGTGTGGTGACACGTGCGGCCCCTGCACTGAATATTTTTGCGGTTGGTTTTCCGGTGACATTGATAACAGGCCTAGTGATGTTGTCTTTGACAACACCGATCGTGCTACCGCACCTTCAAGAGCTGATTCATAATGCAATGCAGGCTATTTCCGGCTTTAGATTGGTAACTGGGTAGCGAAATGGCTGAAAATGAAGACGGTTCTGAAAAGTCCGAAGAACCCACCGAGAAAAAGCTCCGAGAATCAAGAGAGAAGGGACAGATTCCTCGCTCTAAAGAACTCACAACGGTTCTTATAACCTTGTCAGCGGCTCTGTTTTTGTTATTTTACGGCGGACAAATGATAGAAGATTTTCAGGTACTCGCTACGCGAGGCTTGAGTTTAGATCGTGATGTCGCCTTTGATGAACTGAAAATGTGGAATCTAATTCAAGGTCTAATTGTTCAGGGTATTTGGATGATCACCCCGTTTTTATTGCTTATGGCCTTAATTGCTTTAATCTCTCCAATGTTGTTGGGAGGATGGTCTTTTAGTGCTAAAGCCATGGCCCCAAAATTAAGTAAATTGAATCCTGTAAAAGGGATTAAAAGAATGTTTTCGGCAAAAGCTCTGCTTGAGTTATTTAAAGCATTAGCTAAGTTTGTGTTAGTGATTTCGATTGCGGCTTTTTTCTTATATTCGATCTTTGGAGAGGTGTTAGCTCTTGGCGTAGAGCCTTTAAAAATTGCGTTTGCTCATGCTGGAGAAATCATTGTTCATGCCTTTATTTTTGTAAGTTTATCGCTGATTATTATCGCCTCTATCGATGTGCCTTTTCAGTTATGGGATCATAATCGTCAGTTAAAAATGACCAAACAAGAAGTTAAAGAAGAGTTTAAACAGCAGGAAGGTAATCCTGAGGTTAAAGGGCGTATTCGCCAGATTCAGCGTGAAATGTCACAGCAAAGAATGATGCAAAAAGTACCTGAAGCAGATGTCATTGTCACTAACCCGACTCACTTTGCAGTCGCTTTAAAATATGACGCTGAGGGCATGCAAGAACCGGTCGTTTTAGCGATGGGAGTTGACTTCCTTGCATCACAGATTCGTACCATTGCTCAGCAACATGATATTCCTATTGTAGAAGCCCCACCACTGGCACGTGCTTTGTACTATAATGCGGAAATAGATCAGGCAATTCCTTATGATCTGTTTAAGGCGGTAGCAGCCGTATTGGCTTACGTTTACCAGTTAAAACAAACAGGTAAAGCCAATACCGTAGACTTTGAAAACTTACCTATTCCAAGTGATATTAAAACTGAATAGGCCTCTATAAGAGAAAAAGATTTAAAGATAAGATGGATCTTCAGCAGCTGTTAGCCAATTTAAAACAAAATTTCACACGTGGACTGGGTGTTCCGTTTGCTATTTTAGCGTTGCTTGCAATGGTTACAATTCCAATGCCAGGTATGTTGCTTGATGTCTTTTTTATATTCAATATCGCCTTGTCTTTAGTTGTCTTAATGGTCACGTTGTATGCTAAACGACCGCTTGATTTTGCTATTTTTCCTACCATTATTCTTCTAGCCACCCTGTTTCGTTTATCACTCAATATTGCTTCAACCCGTGTCATTCTTTTAGAAGGGCATAATGGTGGGGCTGCAGCGGGTCATGTAATTGAGGCATTTGGTGAGTTTGTTATTGGTGGTAACTTTGCGGTTGGTTTGGTGGTGTTTACCATTTTAGTTGTCATTAACTTTGTGGTTATTACTAAGGGGGCGGGGCGAGTTGCAGAAGTGAGCGCTCGTTTTACTTTGGATTCGATGCCAGGTAAACAGATGGCGATTGATGCGGATCTAAACGCAGGCTTGATTAGCCAAGAAGAGGCGCAAGCTCGTCGTAAAGACATTACCTCGGAAGCCGATTTTTACGGTTCGATGGATGGTGCGAGTAAATTTGTTCGAGGTGATGCGGTAGCAGGGATTATTATTCTTTTTGTTAACCTTATTGGTGGTTTTGCAATTGGAATGGGACAGCATGATCTTGCTTTTGGGGATGCTATTGAAGTCTATACCATTCTAACGTTAGGGGATGGTTTGGTTGCTCAACTTCCTGCTCTGATATTGTCGACCGCAACCGCGATTATTGTTACTCGAGTAACAGGTGATGATGCGGATATGGGGGAACAGATGCAGGTGCAGATGTTCTCGAATCCTCAGTCGTTAGGAATGACAGCTGGGATTATTGGGGTTTTAGGTCTGATCCCAGGGATGCCAAACTTTGCTTTTTTATCATTTGCAGCCGTTGCTGGCGGTGGAGCCTATTTAATCTATCGACGACAGCAAGCAGAACCTAAACCCGAGGCGGTTCTAAGTGAAACAGAACCTGAAGATTTAAAGCCTGCAGAACTCAGTTGGGATGATGTACAAGAGTTAGACGTACTTGGTTTAGAGGTGGGGTATAGATTGATTCCAATGGTGGATCAGTCTCAAAATGGTCAATTATTAGAACGTGTCAAAGGGGTAAGGCGTAAAGTTTCCCAAGAGCTTGGGTTTTTAGTCCCACCTGTACATATTCGTGATAATTTGGACTTAAAGCCAAACCAATATAGAATTATGTTGATGGGGGTGTCTAGTGGTGAGGGTGAGGTCTTTCCAGATAAGGAGTTAGCAATTAACCCGGGTCAAGTACTTGGCGAAGTTTCAGGGATCAAAACCACCGATCCTACCTTTGGATTAGAAGCGGTTTGGATTGACGTTAAAGATCGCGACCAAGCTCAGGCTTTAGGGTACACCGTTGTGGATGCGAGTACCGTTGTTGCTACACACATCAGTCAACTGATCCAAGATTACGCGTTTGAACTGTTAGGGCATGATGAAACTCAACAATTGTTGGATAAACTGAAGCAAAGTTCACCTAAATTGGTTGAGGAGTTGATTCCTGATAAACTCAGTTTGGCTGTGATTGTGAGAGTTCTACAGAACCTATTGCTTGAAAAAGTTTCTATTCGTGATATGCGAACCATCTTAGAAGCCTTGACAGTTAAAGCATCACTCACTCAGGACGCGAACGAGTTAACACAATCTGTTAGAGCCTCGCTTGGACGTTCTATTGTTCAGGATATTTTAGGTAAAGAAGAAGAGTTAAAAGTCATTACGTTGGAGCCGGCACTGGAACAGTTGTTGCTACAAGCGACTCAGGGTGCACCTGAGGGGCAATTAGCGATAGAACCAGGTCTAGCTGAACGTTTGCACGGCACTTTAAAAGAGGAGTCTCAGAAGATTGAGATGACGGGACAGTCATCGGTTCTATTGGTTGCACCGCAAATCCGTGCTCAACTTGCTCGTCTGTTCCGATACAGTTTACCAACCCTGCATATTTTGGCATATTCGGAAGTACCAGAAAATCGTCAAATCAGTGTTGTAGCGAATGTAGGTCAAGGAGGATAAGGTGAAAATAAAACGTTACTTTGCACCGACGATGCGACAAGCAATGCTGCTCGTAAAAGAAGCGCAGGGTGATGATGCGGTGATCTTATCAACCCGCAATACTGATGAAGGCGTTGAGCTGGTAGCGGCCGTGGATCCTGAAGCTCAAGATTATAAAAATAAGCAAGAACAGCCGACCTCTGGCAGCAGTTATATTTCGCCAGAAATTACGAGTTCTACAGCCCCAAACCAAGCGGCAACAGCAAGCAGTACTGCTGAAATAGCAGGTATGGCACAAGAACTTAAAGCGGTAAGAGCCATGTTAGAAAACCAGTTATCTGGCTTAGCATGGGGTCAGTCTGAACAGCAAGATCCAGAAAAAATAGCACTGATAAAACGTTTAATGCGATTAGGGATTGGTTGGTCTTTAAGTCAAAAATTTGTTGAAAATGTCAACGGACAGTCTCAACAGGCCTGGTCAGAAATATTGCATGAGATGGAGCGTAGTATCCCTGTTGAAACACGTGACATATTAGAACGTGGCGGAATTGTTGCTCTTGTTGGACCAACCGGTGTTGGTAAAACCACCACCATTGCGAAGATGGCGAGTCGATTTGTGATGCGAAACAGTCCAAATCAGTTAGCTTTGGTGACCACAGATTGTTATAAAATTGGGGCGCAGGCACAGTTAAAAACCTTTGCTGACCTAATTGGTGTGCCTGTGCATGTTGTGGCGACTCAAGGTGAGCTTTATGCTCTGTTAGCTTCATTGAGTCAAAAGAAATTAGTACTGATTGATACCGCTGGGCTAAGTCAGCGTGATTTACAAATATCACAACAGTTAACGGCAGAAAATACTGGGTTTAACAGTGTCAGAAATTATTTAGTGATGTCAGCGGCTACTCAGTTGAACGTCATGAAGGATATTGTTCAGTCATTTAGCCAAGTGGGTTTAACTGGCTGCATTTTGACTAAAGTGGATGAAGCATTACAATTGGGCAATATATTAACCGTTTTAATTGAAGAACAACTGTCCATCGCCTATTTATCCGAAGGGCAAAGGGTGCCGGAAGATTTAAACCCCGTTAAAGTAAGAGATTTAATTGATCGAGCAATCGTGCTGGGTCAACAAAATGCACATAGACAAGACGATGAGAGTGCATTCCGTTTAGGAATGGGAAAGGAGATATCTGATGCTCAATGATCAAGCAGCAGGCTTGCGAGCAATGCAATCTAACCATGTTACGACTGACCAGCCGGCAGGTGGAAAACCTGTTAGAGTGATTGCTGTGGCCAGTGGTAAAGGTGGAGTAGGTAAAACAAACGTTTCCGTTAATTTAGGAATATCACTGTCTAAGTTGGGCAACCGTGTTTTACTAATGGATGCCGATATGGGATTGGCAAATGTTGATGTGATGCTGGGTCTACAGACTCAATACAATTTATCACACGTCTTAGATGGCGAGAAAACCTTACAAGAGATCATTGTAGAAGGACCAGCAGGGTTGAAAATCATCCCTGCTGCGTCGGGTGTGAAAAGAATGGCACAACTGTCGGCAATGGAAAATGCAGGAATCATTAACGCATTTTCCGAGTTAAGTAGTGAATTGGATGTTTTGCTGATTGATACTGCAGCGGGGATTGCGGACAGCGTAGTGAGTTTCTGTCGAGCAGCCCAGGAAGTGGTTGTGGTTGTGACGGATGAGCCCGCTTCCATTACCGATGCTTACGCCTTGATTAAAGTCTTAAGCCGCGATTACCAAGTATCACGCATTCGCTTATTGGCGAATATGAGTCGTTCTGAACAGCATGGTCGTCAGTTGTATAATAAATTGTCGAGAGTCTGCGAACAGTTTTTAGATGTCTCGATTGATTATTTAGGCACGGTTCCTTTTGATCATGACTTACGTGAAGCGGTACAAAAACAATCTCCTGTCACGGTTAGCTATCCAAATAGTGCGGCGGCTAAATCGTTTAAAGAGATGGCGTACACTGTAGATTCTTGGCCGATACCTCGAGGTATGACTGGTTATTTACAGTTTTTTGTCGAGCAATTATTTCAATCAGGCCACTAGGGAAACGTAATGGGTGCAACCGACGTTTATAATTCAGTTCAACAAAATAGCTCAGGCCCTACGAACAAGGATATTGAACAGTATTTACCACTGGTTAAACGTATTGCCTATCATCTAAAAGGACGGTTACCTGACAGCGTATTTGTTGAAGATTTGATTCAATCAGGCCTGATTGGTTTGATGGAAGCGATGCAGAAATTTGATGCTAACCAAGGGGCAAGTTTTGAAACCTATGCGGGTATTCGTATTCGTGGTTCGATGTTGGATGAAATTCGTAAAGGGGACTGGACACCCCGTTCAGTACACCGAAAATCCCGTGAAGTCAGTGATGCCATTAATCGTCTAGAATCCAAGTTTGGCCGAGAAGCCAAAGATGATGAAATTGCTAATGAGTTAGATGTCTCTTTAAATGATTATCATAAAATCTTAAAAGACACTAATGGGGCTCAACTGCTTTCAATTGATGAACCAGATCATGATGAACTGTCCGAAGATCGGATTGTCGGTTCTTTTTTAAGTCCGTTTGCTGAGCTCGCTGAATCAGGCTTTCAAGAAGCCTTAGTCGAACAAATTACTCAACTACCAGAAAAAGAGAAGTTGGTGATGGCACTTTACTATGATGAAGAGCTCAATTTAAAAGAGATTGGCCAAGTATTAGAAGTCAGTGAATCTCGAGTCAGTCAGATTCATAGCCAGGCAGTTAAACGTTTAAGAGCACGCCTTGATAGCTGGATTTAACAAAACAATTTAGCAATCTGAATAAACCGAAGACTTTATCCATACAAGTTAGGAGGGTAGATGCAAATAGACAGAAATATG
>JAYENR010000232.1:0-5292 GCA_034722175.1 Pseudomonadota bacterium
CGTTAAAGCGTGGAATCGACCCGTAAATTTTGTTGAAAGTGTTTTATGAAATTGACCAGGCCTGTTCAGTTTAAATTGAACTATTTTTTACGGATTATAATCTGGAAAGTGATTAATCATTTCATCATAGGTTTGATAGGTCGTTAAAGCATAAACTACACTGTCCAGAGGTTCAGAAAAACGTCCTGCTATATCTTGTTCGTGTTCTGCTAGCTCAAATGCCAGTTGCTCTTTGGGTGGAATAAATTGAGCATTAACACCGGATTTATTACCACGAGGATCGATTCGAATCCAACCGAACTCTTGAAGATAAACGGCATTAAGGCCATGCAAACAAAAGATATCTGATTTATATTCTGAACAGCTCAAACGCTGATAACACAAAGCCGTAGGGATTTGGTTAGCTCGAAGCAGGGCGGCTAACAGATGGCTTTTGGCGTAACACCAGCCCGTATTGTGTTGTAACACCTCACTGGCTTTTAAAGTGGTCATGTTGTCTTGATAATCGCCCGTATGACGAATTTGATCGCGGACAAATTCAAAACTATTTTTAACTAAATTCAGTTCGTCAGCACTCTGCTCGGTTAACAACTTTGCCTGTTGTTGAATACTTGGGTGGCTAAAGTCGATAATTTTGCTTTCAGCTAAATAAGGGATAAATTCGTTTATAGTTATAGTCATTCGTACCTTCTTCAGTCAGCTTTTCAGCTATTCCAATACCGATTCTAGTTGAAGCCCCTGTGATTAATGCTATGTGTCTATTCATGTTTTAGTTCAATTTAATCATTTTTAATAAAACCATTTTAACGGGCTTTAACAGAGTCATTCGTATTTACAAAAGATAGTCTGCAATGTTTAGAAAAACAAATGTGGAGCTGACGATAAAAGCAATTAGCGGTAACCATTTGGGAAAGATAATGCAATTTTCAGGTGCGGGGTCGCGCTGTTTGATTCGCCATAGTGCAAGGTTCACCAGTGAAAAGACCATCAACATAATAAACGAAGTGACTTCAGCCAAACTGGATAAGCGACCAATAATCGCTAAGGTCATCACCGCTAAACCGGCAATTAAGGTGGCGATAACTGGAGTTTGTGTGACTGGATTGACGTAACTCAATACGGAAGGTAACTGGTGTCTAGAGCTTAAACCATACAATACACGAGAGGCCATAATGATTTGAATGAGGGCTCCGTTAATAATGGCAAACATGCCGATTAAGGAGATCATGGTAGCTGACTCGCCAGTGTGATGGCTATATAGGGTCGCTAAAGGTGCTTGGCTTTTAGCCAGTTCATCGGGGGGGATGGATAGGATCGCGGTGATCATAATTGCCAGATATAGAACAGTCGTAATACCTAAGGTGAATAGAATCGCAAGTGGCAGAGTACGTTTTACATCTTTAACTTCTTCCGCGACATCAACCATATCTTCAAAACCGATAAAGGCATAAAAAGCCAATAAAGCACCTGAAAAGATTAAACCAATATGAACCGTATTGAAGCTAGGAATAAGTTCTGAAGTCATCTCCGGCAGAAGCGTTAAGGCATCTTGGCTCACAAATATAATCCAGATTAATCCGCCGACTTCAATCAGAGTGATTAAAGCAGCGATAAACACCGATTCTGCAATGCCGTAGATTGCCAAAGCAATTAATAAAAGCGTCACTAAGACTATGGTAGTTTCGCGTTCTAAGGCGATAATTTCATTCAAGTAGCCTGAAAAGGCATTGACTAGCGCGGCGGAAGAGACTAAGCCTGCGGTAATAACTAAAAGCCCAACCACTCGGGCTAAACCATGAGAGTGAAAGCCTTCTTGCGTGTATAAAGCAGCGCCAGCAGCACGAGGGTAACGACCAGAAAGTTCAGCAAAAGAGAGGGCAGTCATACCTGCAAGAATGGCAGCAAATAGAAAAGCAGCAGGGGCTAAGTAACCTGATACGCCAGCCAATTCACCCACCAACGCGTAAATTCCCGCTCCAATCGTAGTGCCCAAACCATAGAGCACCATTTGAGGCAAAGAGAGAGTGCGTTTTAGGGGTGTGTTGTTTTCCATTAGACTTGCCTTGCTAAGTAGTGAAATGGGATAGCTTTATATTATTGAGTGTAGCAAAAACGGGACGTGAAAAGCGAATGTTCTAAAAGGTTTTAGGTAAATTGAAACTGATCAGGCCTGTTCAGTTCTAGTTTAACTATTTTGCAGAAGCGTTCAGTAGCTTAAGGATAGGTTCGGCTTTATCCATAAGAACAAATCGCTGTGGGTGATTAGCAGAAAGTAACCCGTTTTTATTGATCTTTAGTAGCCATAATCCTGTAGTTCCTATTTTATAGTTTATGTCTGAACTAATCATGGGGTTGCTAGAGGCGGGTAATATAGAGGGTTTGAATATAAAAAAATCAAATATAAAAAAGCCCCATTGAAAGGGGCTTTGAGAGGAAGGTAAAAGAAGAGTTAGAAAGGCAGACCTTTTAGTAGTTTGCTTTTTAGTTCCTCTTCGAGCTTTTTGGTGACTTCCTCTTTTTTCTTATCTAGTTTTTTCTTGGCTTCCAGTTTTGCTTTTTCACCGAGTAATGATTTTAGGTCTAAAGAGATATCAGGCGAACTCCAATTGCCTTTGAGTTTAACTGGAATGGTCAAACCACTGAGCTCTTGAAGTTCTTTACCGCCTTGACCTTTGTCACTACCAACAATTTTAGTTTTCACTAGGTAATCAAGTTTTTCTTTTGGAAGATCAATGGTTCCAGAACCGTCAATACGCATAAACGGGGCAAGGGCTTCTAGCTTATTGGTATTGACGATGCCGTTTTTAATCGTGAAGTTACCAACTAAAGAGCTGAAGTCAGTTTGCAGTTCTTCAGTATTTGCGGTTGACTTAGTCCCACTTATTTTGGCTTTGGCTTCACGAATAGACTGAGCTAAGTTAAAGCCTTTCACTGCACCATTGATTAGGTTGGCGTACAGAGTACCGTTTAAGCCTTGTTTGATTAAAGACAGTTTGTCTCCTGATGTGGTTAAATTGGCTTTAACGGTTCCTAATCCACTGATTTGGTCATTATCCGTAAAAGCGATTAATACATCACCCACTGGTAATTTTTTGGTATTCAAAGTGACCGCATATTTTGGCTGTTTGCCGCGAACATCCAGTTTTGCAGTGGCGTCTACCTTGGTTTTAAAGATGTTCATTTTTAGTGGGTTGATATTAATTAACCCGTTTGCACCTTTAGTTGTCACCACTATATTGGTGGGGTTGAGTTTATCGTACTGAACGCTGCCGGCTTTAAAGGTTCCATTTAGAGTTAGGCTTCTAAGCAGCTCAGTGGGTAGTGGGATTTCGATATCAGTGGCAGGTTCCTCTTTAACCGGTTTTTGAGTCGGAGCAGGTGGTGGAAGGTAACGACTGACATTGATTTTATCCAAATCCAGGTTGTAACCAATGTTTGGTTTATCGAAGTTTTTAACCGAAGCGTTTCCTTTTAGTTTGCTGTCATCCAGTGTAAGCACAATGTTTTTTGCGTTGACGGCTTGGTTTTTACTGTTAAACGTCACGTCAGCTTTAGCAGCTACTTTGGTCAGGGTCTTTGTATCTGACATAGTATTGAGCGCTGGAATATCAAGCTTAAGTTGTTTTAATAACGCTCTTAAGTTGAACTGTTTAACGTTTAAGTTTGCAGTTACGTTCGGTTCATTCGTCAGTTTGGTGACATGAACCGCACCATCAGTTTGTACGTCTACTGCTTTGATCACCAGCTTGGTTAAAGAGGCGGTGTCTTTGGTTAAGTCTAAAGCTGGAACGGCAGTGACATGAATGGTGGCCTTGCCATTGGGTAAGGTTTCGCCCGTTAAGTCACTTTTTAAAGTGAGCAGGCCTGTTGATAATGTTTGTCTAGTTAAGGCAAAAGATGGATTCTCTAACTTAACCGAACCCATGGCGGTTGTAATTGGTAGGGTTTCTCCACCTTGCAATTCATAGTTTACGTTAACGGCATTACTTGAAACCACCTGTTGTTCTAAATTTGCAGAAAGTTGGGTGACCTTAATGACACCTTCAACCTGTTTTGCCGGAAAGCCTTGTCCACCTTTAACGGAGTAGTTAACTGTAATATCAGGCAGAGCTATGAGTTGCTTATCTAGATCAAGGTTAATGGTTGGAATTGAAAGTTCAGTGATTACTTGTTCAACTGGAATCACTTTGCCTTGAAGTTGATTAGTCTGGGTTAAGTTCTTAACTTCAAACTGACCGTTTTTATCTACTTTAACATCTATATTTAAAGTCAATTGGCTAGATAGTTCAGGTTGACTAACCGTGGTATTGGCATTTAAATCAATATTAAAAAACTCACCAAAAGTAATGGCACTCGTCACTAAATTGAAGTCGGTTAAATTAACTTTTTGTTGGGCTTGTTGATCGTCCCAATGCACCTGACCATTACGAATATCAAGACCACCAAAGTTCAGTGACTCTAATTGATCTAAAGAGTGGGTTTTAGACCTGTCATGAGTGCTTTTTTCAGGCTTGTTGTTCGCTTGAATCAAGTCATCCCAGTTAGTGACACCTTCTGCATTTTTGGCCAGGTTGATATTTAAACCGTGTAGGGTCAGAGTGTCGATTTCGAGCTGTTGACTGATGAGAGGTAGAATCGCTACGTTGATACTGATCTGTTCAACCTTCATAAAATCTTTTTCTGCAAAGCCACTGGCATTACTGAGCTTGGCATTTTGAATATCTGCCCCAATGTTTGGATAAAGAGAGAGCTCAATTGAGTCGAAAGTAAAATCACGACCAGTCTGCTTTTTAACCATCTGAGTGATGTCCTCTCGATAGTCATTAGGATCAATGGTTGCAATAATCACTGCTACGGCAATAACCGTTACGATGGCAATGCCGAAAACGGCAATTAATATTTTTTTGACCACGCCCATGATGTCAGCCTCAGTAAAATTGGAAAATTAAGAGTTTGTATATACCGAGACCTTTGCACGAGTGAATGCACGAATAAAAATGGTTAAAATTCAACAGATTTTTGTTGAAAAACTAGTGAATAGCCAGCTATTTACCACGTTTTCCGTCGCAATCAGGCAAATTTTTTCTCATTTTTTCTTTCGCACCCCACTCGTGCAAAGGTCTCATACCATTTCATTTAATCATAAATGGTTAAGTTGTTTAAAGCGCGCTTTCAAGTAATAAGTGCAATTTCTAAATTACGCTGCAAGTAAATCAACTTGCAGCCCCATAAATAATTCATTTGGTGTTTTACCACCTCTGGTTTTTCTAGGTCTATTATTTAACCTATCCA
>JAYENR010000233.1:0-1574 GCA_034722175.1 Pseudomonadota bacterium
CTGAGCTTCAATTGCAATTTGACAGGCCTGTTGAGCTTTTATCAGTTCATCTGCTGTTAGTTCAGTTGCATCAAAAATTTGTTTAAATAAGTCGCTGGTATGAGTCATAAAGCCGCAATGGTTTTTAGCATTGAAATAAAGATCCTATTTTATAAGACTTTTATAGCAAGGTGAGTGGTTTTTAGCACTCTGGACAAATGATTATTTACTAAATACATTTTCTTACTATTAATAAGGGGGTAAGGCTAATCAATTGATTTTATGGGGTTTTGCAGCTATTTAAGTTATAATTATAGAAATTACACAAAAGTATATTAGGCAAGGAAGTCATTATGGATAGAAGAGAGTTTTTAGCTTTAACAACAAAATTAGCTGCCGCTACTGCAGTACCTGCCTCTTTATACGGATGTGGTGGCTCATCTTCTTCATCAGTAGAGACAAATCCAGAAGTAGAGACAAATCCAGAAGTAGAGACAACCTCTGCGGTTGACACTAAAGTCGCCGGTATCAACACTCAGCAAACTGAGATTGATTCTACAAACAGTGAGTTAAATTCAAATCTGTCTAATGACCTAATCGGTAGCCAAAGCAACAATGCGAATAACAGCAACTTACTGAGAAACAATTCTGACATTAATACCTCTATGTCACAATTTCTTTCAACCAGAAACCCTAGTGCTCTTTTAGGACTCGCAAACTCTGATGTCTATTCAGCTGGTCACTATCTAGATGTCACCACACAGTTAAGCGGTACACAGTTTTGGCAAAAGGCCCTTAACTCACATGAGCAGGCCTACTTAGATTATCAACAGCAAGCAGAAAAGTTAAAAGCCGCATTACGTCTGTTTGATGCCAATAATATCGGCTCTAGCTCTGAGGCGACAACTTCATCAGTTAGAACCGTCTCTCTGGCTAATACCCGAGAAGCTTCATCAACTTTAACGGATGCATTAACCTCACTCATTAGCTATTTCGGCACCAACCTGGTTGAGTCACTAATAAACTCTAATGTGGTTGATACCATTGTTAATGCTTTAGTCTCGATTAAAGACTACCTGTTGGCAACGACTTTTTCTCAATCTGTTCTGTCAGAAATTTACACCGTTATCAGCCAGCTTCTTGACAGTGTTCAAGAGAGCTCGTTAGAGGATTTATCATTCACAGACCAGAACTCGGTACTTTTAAGTCTGTCTAAAATCAGTGTGGCTTCTGCGGCTGTATTAGCTAACCAGAAAATTGGTGAATTAGAGTCTACTCCAGAAGAGAGTGACTTTGTTGAGTCGCAACTGCTAAATAATGATGTGCTTAACAAACTATCATTAAAGTGGTTAACACTTGCGCAAAGCATTTTAACCAGCACGGTTTCAAAAGCCACAGGTGCGATTAATAGTGCAGTCACTGATGAAAACTTTGAGGGAGACACAGAAGCAAGCAACGACCTATTTGCCAGCTCTGCAATTCTTGCGATGACCTCTTTAGCAATCAAAACCGTTTCTGGTAATTTTGACTCATAGCTAGCCGATTTAGCTGAAGGTGAAGGTGCATTCTTTACTGAATCCAGTACAGCGGATTTA
>JAYENR010000233.1:1584-5259 GCA_034722175.1 Pseudomonadota bacterium
TCGACCGGTGTTTACATCTAGCAGTAATAGCTATGACCAGGAACTGTCAGAAAATGTACCAAGCTTAGATACTGATACCGTTACTGAGTATCAAGACCAGCTAAATATCGCCTCTGTTTCAAGTGCCACGATCACACCAGCTGCAACGATGCCTGAATCAACCAGTGAGGGTGCTGATGAGATTTATGGTTACGCTTCTGAAATCGCTGCTGTCGGCTCTATTATTGAAACCCCTGTTGATTTTGCTGAACTGCTAGCTACTTACGCTTACAACTTCACAATGGACATTGAAGATGATGCCTTTGAATTTGCGATGCAAGGGATGGAGTATGGTTACCTATTTGCCTCTCAAGGCGAAGATGTAGGTGTTATGGCTGATCGTATTTTATGGATGGCTGTTCAAATTGGTGTCATGGCTGATCGTATCGGTGAGATGGCAGACCGCATTGTTTATACTGAACATCTAATCGTATACACAGAAATGTTAATCGTAGATTTTGGTATTTTAATTTATGGTGTGATCAAACAAATCTCTAACTCTATGCTAATGGGCCTAGCCTTAGTATTGGATCGTGAGTGGTACGGTGATGTTGCAATTGAACAAGCTAACTCAGAAGATGTTATCTTGACAACAATTGGTTCAAACATGTCAACAATGCTAGCAAACATGAATACGTACTCCTTAGCTGTTCTTGATAACCAGCTAGCGCTACGTGAGTCGACACAGGTAGCTATCGAAACCATTGACTTTGCAAGCACAGAAGCTTAACTCTTTATGAAACTAAAATCTTCACATCTAACACTTGTTGTTTCTATTGGTTTAATCTCCATAAGTGGCAGTGCCATAGCTATTGAGTCTGCCGAGGAGATCTACAAAAAAGGGGTGAAGATTTTTGTTCACAAAAGTATAGGGGCGATTATTGATTCAACTATTCATTATGAAAATGGTGATCAAGAAAAACGTGCTTTCTTTTTAGCTAAAAAAGAGCAAAACTCGGACAAAAGTTCTATCCTAATTCGTTTTTTAGAACCTGATGATATTAAATGCACTGCTGTATTAGTTAACAAAATCGGCGATAAGGACAAGCGTTACGCTTACTTTCCAGCCTTAAAACGTGTGCGAATCATCCCTGAAAGCGACAAAGGTAAAGAGGTCTTTGGGATCGGTATTTCATATGAAGACTTAGGTGCGCCACAAGGACAGTTTGAAGAACCTAAAGAGATTGATAGAGAGGGCGTTATTCACTACCAACTTACACTGGTTGATTCGAGTAAAACCTCCCAGTACCTTATTGATTCAACAAGTTACCAACTTAAAGAGATGAATGTCTTGAAGAACGGTGATCTCGAAAAGAAGGTTGTTATCAATGAAATTAAACCTTATTTTGGCGATGACTTGATTACTTCTTGGAATATCAACTATCCAAAAACAAACCGTTCAATTCAATATTCGATTCGCCCTGACTCGATTACAGAAAAATTAAAAGACAGCCTATTCCACAAGAATAAATTAAAGCGTTGCAAGTTCTAAAATATTTGCACTTTCAGCTAAACATTTACTCTTCACACCTTCCTAACTGACACACCTCTTTTGGCATAGTTTTAAGAAATAGTGTAGGTAACAAATAGACTAAGAAGATCAGGTGAGCCAGTAACAAAATAGCCAACTCTAGTCCAAATATCTTCAAAAAACCATGATTAACCAAAGCCATCAGTGACAAACTAATAATCAATATTAGATTAGATAAAATGATCGGCTTAAATACTCTTTTAAAACAATCAACATGCTCCATTCTATAGGTCATCAAGATATGAATAACATTATCGGTAATTAAACCTATAAATAGAATAATCGCAATCAATGTCATCACGGATAGAGTCATATCAAATAGACTATGCATAAACAGCAGTACGATAATGGCTAATCCAGCAGGTAACAAGCTGACCAAAACGGCTAATTTTTTGAAGAAAACAAGAAACAAAAAAGCCAATAAAAGCAGAATAGAAGTCACACTCCAAAGCATTTCATCTATGAATATCTTTTGATAAATTCCAATTTGAGACAAATGTCCTTGCAAAACGACCTGAAAAGTATCTTGCTCAGAATTAAGTTGCTCAATACTCTGCTTTAGGTCCAATAAACTAGCCACAGGTTCTAATAAACTAATTGAAGCAATATAGTTGGCAGAATTAAAATCTTTACCATACAGATATCGATCGATCGACATCATATCCATACCCAGTTTAAATTGAGCAAATTTAGCTGAGGTAACTTGGTCAAACTTCTCTTCAGTGAAAGAACTATATAATGTATTCAGATCTAAAACCGGTTCAAATTTAAGTGAAATTTGATTTTCCACCTTCTTAATTAATTCAGATAATTTCTGGTTACACTCCAAAGCTCTTAAAGAACAACCTTTAGACTCGATAGTCATGAGTATAGGTTGTGAAAGACTACTATTTTCTTCAAACTCACTAATCGCTTGCTTATGTGCAGACATACCTAAAGGGTTGAGGTTTATGTGTATAGGGCTTAAATCAATTAACATGAAAGCTGACAGTAAAAAACTACCCAAAAATAGATTAATAAAACGCATTCTAACAATCGGAGCTTTTAGTTTAAACCACTCAAGATTATGTGGAGTACGACTGCGAATAAACAACCTTAAACCAAGGTAGAATAAAAGCATACCTATCCATATCATCAATGAGTAACCAAAATCACGGATGACCCCAAACCCAGAAAACGAGAGTAAAAATGCACTCAGCCAAGTGGTTGCCAATGATGCAAACAGACTAAGGGCTAGAGGCCATGTTCCGGTTTTATTGAAATAAACTTGGTTGATCAATGTAAATACATAGATATATGAGAATAGAAGGGCGAGTAAATAAGCCGAATTTAAGGCAATATCAAAATAGACAATCACCGCTAAAATCAGAGCTGAGAACGCTAGAACCTCGCCTATGGTGTTCACTACAAACTTTACAGAGGTGACATAAGCCAATAAAGGTATGATTAGAGGAATAAACACCAATAAAAAGACCGTTAGATCCTCTATAAACTCTTCAGAAAGCAAGGTACCGACAATTGAGGTTCCCATGTAACTGGAACCTTCAATCTTTTGAATAACTTCTTCATGTGTGGTTTCATTAAAAAACACCAGAAAGACATCTTCTTTTCCAGGAAGATTTAATATGCCATCAATCAGTTGATTTTCTTCTAACTCATACAGGGAATCTGGATTTTGAGTCGCAATAAATAGATAACGGCTCTCTGTATTTATATCAGATTGATTCTTAACCGCAGCCTCAGGAAAAAACTGTTTAATATCGGTTTTAGCGATATCGACAAAGGAGATTAAATAAGAATTTAATATTACCAATACCGATATAATTAACAGCTTAGTCCATACTTTCAAAGCATTACCTTAACTTTAAATGAAGCCGTATCAGAAACATACTCTTTTTTAGAATGTGTTAGATACTCGATTGTAATCTCAAAATCATCTCGCAGAAAACGAATTCCAGAAAAGTTTGCCAATATATCGTTATCTTCATAAGCTGCATAAGTCACGATGTTTTGTAAACCGAGTTCCCACTGTCCAAATTTCATCATGTCTGATTTTGCCAACCAAATTAAGTAATAGGCACTTAAATCAGAATCATCAAACTTAG
>JAYENR010000234.1:0-5179 GCA_034722175.1 Pseudomonadota bacterium
AGTGAGCTGAATTTAGTCATGATGATCTCTCCTGGTTGGGTATTTATTTAGTTACTTTGTTTAAAGTGGGTTTAAGCATGCGTTTAAAGGTGTTGTCTTGGTTGATAAAGTGATGTTTTAAAGCGGCTAGAGCGTGAAGTACGACTAAGCCAATTAAGGTGTAGGCGAGCCATTGATGGAGATTGCCGGCGATATCGGCTTGATCTTCAAACGGCTCTAACCAAGCAGGGATTTCAAACCAGTTGAAGACCGCAATGGGATGAGATTCAGCGGTCGAGATTAAATAGCCGCTTACACCAATTACCAATACCAGTAGGTATAAAAGTAAGTGCACCGCTTTGGCCAGTGCTTTTTCTGTCACAGAGTGGGTTAAGGCTTCAGGTTTGGGGTTGAATTGGTTCCATAAAAAACGCGCTAACATGACCGCTACAATGAACACCCCAATGGATTTATGAAGATTGGGCGCATCGTGATACCAGTTAGAGTAGTAGTCTAGTTCGACCATCCATAACCCAAGCGCAAAGGTACCCAACACGGCGACTGCGATACTCCAGTGCAGTAGGATGGAGACCCAGCCATAGCTCTGTTTTTGATTTTTGAGTTGCAACACTTTGATCTCGCACTGTTTATTTGAACTTAAGATTAGTTTACAAATTTTTATCTATACTAAAAACAGAGTAATAGATAAAAGACTGTTGCTATATTGAGAACAGTAGAGGGGGTGTTTTGGCCATACGTGGAGTCAGAATCGATTAGATATCACTTTAATTTAATGCGGATTAAAGCTGAACAGGCCTGTTCATTTTAGGAGTTTGTTTAGGTTTTGTTATGAGATAGGAAACAAGAGTGGTTTGACGCCAAATTTGAATCTTTAAAGCAAAAAGCCGGAGGTTAACTCCGGCTTTTATATGTTTGTTTATTTGATCAAATTTTACCAGTAGCGAACACGTCCGGTATCTAGGTGAACAAAGTTGGATTTTGGGTAGTAACCCACACCGCCTTGTTTCTCTTGCAGGGCGATCTGTCTTAACTGCTTTAACTCCAAACCGGGTAGGTTTACATCAATCGCTTTACCTAACATATGTAAGCTTTTCTTAGCGACACCGCTGGTGGTGCTGTTAAGCATGGCATTGGTTTTAGGTGAACGATAACCTGAGATCACATTAAAAGCGGCTTTGCTGTCGGCTTGGTTACGGATTTTATTTAGCAAATCGAACAGCTCGATGTCGATGGGGTGTTGCTCGCCGGTTCTAAAATCCCTTAACACATGGTTAATCTCTTCCAGTGCTTCTGGGTGGTAAACGCCTTGTTCCCAATAGGTGGTATTGAGCTTTTCACCGGTGTGAAGATGGTAAAACGACAAGGAGCGGAACTCGTCCTGTTTAGACAGTTTGGGTGTGTTGGCCAATACCGCCGTTGGCGCGATAGTTGCGGCCATGCCTATTCCGCCTAATTTTAAAAAATGTCTACGATTCATCTCTTGCTCTATCGTCATACTGACTCCGCTTTATCTATAAGATATGTGAAATTATACCATAATTTAATTCAGGTGCATTTTTAAGTTTGTTTTCATGAAGTTAAGTAGGTTTTGGTCGTGCTGATAGACATCTTTTCTTTGGTATAAAATGCCATTATCATTTGACCATGCGGTTTGATAAGTTAAATACATGGGTATTTTTTCTTTAAGCCAGATTACTTTACGCTGGCCAGACTGAATCTGTTGTTGTAATGCGTCGTAAGTAATCTCAGGTTGTTCTCGTACCAAGATTTCATAGGCTAATTGAATGGGTTTTTCAGCTCGAATGCAGCCCGAACTGACCAGAAAAGCTTTGTTTTTGAATAGGTAGCGTGCCGAGGTATCGTGGATATAGATGTCTTCACTATTAGGGAATATAAATTTAATGGATCCTAGTGGATTGGAAACCCCTGCATCTTGCCGGAAGATGTAACGCAACATGCCATTTGGCGTAACTTGGCTCCAGTCAACTTGGGTAGCTTCCAGTGGGAGTCTTTCAGCTTGATCTTTACTGTTGAATAAGCGGATTTGATTGTTATTGAGATAGCTGTTGTCTTGTTGAAGTTTGGGTAGAATGTCTTCCGCCAAAATGGTTTTGGGTATGCGCCAGTATGGGTTTAACACGATGTATTTCATCTGCGCTTGCATCATCGGTGTTGGGCGTCTTTTTTTACCGACAATGGCGTGCATGGAAAGCGGTTGGCCGTCTGGGCGATATTGAATGGAGAAGTCTGGAATGTTGACCATCACGTAGTTGGTTTGTTCAATAGGGTTAAACCAGCGCCAGCGTTCTAAGTTGAGGCGAATTCGATTAATCACAGTTTGCACACTCTCTGCTAAACGCATGCGGGTTTGCGGGCCAACAATGCCGTCAACCGTAATGTTCTGGCGGGTTTGAAACTCTTTGATGGCGGCTAGCAGTTGATCGTCTTGTGGTTTTGGTTTGGGCATGGGGTGTTGCCAGTTCCAACCAAATTCATCGGTAATGGCAGGCGTGTTTCTCGAGTTTAAGTGCGCCTCGATTGCGTATTGTAACTCCCCAGTGATCGACAATCTTTGACGGACATTTTCAGGTTTTAGATAGCTCTCTGGGTTGGAATCCCATCCGCCTTGTTGAGCTATATTTTGGTAGTGCTCGAGTTGTTTTTTTAAATTAAGGTAACGTGAATGGCTAGGTGCAAGCTTGGCTAAAGCGCTGGAGATTTGCCCGGTTTGTAGTGCGCTGTTTAATAACTTGGGTAGATTTAATCGGGTGGGTTTAGTCATTCGATGCAAAATGTCAGCTTCTGTTTGAAAGGCCACACCGTGGTGTAGGTGTTGGGCGAGCGATAAAAACGCATCGCTTAAAAGCAGATCTCGCAAAGCGTGTTCTTGAATGGTGAGTGAGTAAGCGAGCCGTTGAATATGGGTTTTGTGGTAAGCGGGTAATTCAGGGTCAAGTCCATCTTGAGCGGCCAGATCAATGGCGTGAAGCAGTTGGGAGAGAAACTCTTTAGAGCGATCGGTACTGTTCCACGCCGGTTGAAAATCACGTTGTTGGTAAAACTGAATCAGCAAAGGTTTTTGCGAGAGCTGTACTTGATCTTCGCCATAAGATAGCGGGATTGCATCTGCTTTAAGTAGGGCTTCAAGCGTTTGCGAAAGACTATTCGACTGTGCTTGTACACTGACGATGAGCATGACTACCATCGCCAGTACGCCTAACCGTCGTATCATGTGATTGCTTCCGGTTGAGGATCTCTATCTAATATTTTAACGGAATTTAGCCATAAAGTTTTATGAAGTGTGTCATCAAATAGCTTGACGATTAAGTGCTGTGGGTGAAGTCTGGCGGATTCAGTTCTGAGCAGGCCTGTTCAGGTTTTGAATTAACGATTTATAAATCGGGTGCTGTCTTAAAAGGGTTCTGCCTGCTTTTATAAGTTCATCGGCTTCTTGTTTGGTTAAAGCAAATGAGGTCGGGATACGGTTAAAGAAGTCGAGATCTTTGGACTCTTTTAGGTTTTGAAAGCTGACTTCGATAAAGTAGGGGGTGACGCTTTTTTGTGGGTTTGATAACGCCTTACTCCAGCGTTTCATACCCTGTTGGAAGAGTTCGATGGTGGCGGCATTATAGCGATGCAGTTGAATGTCGGACACCGCATTAATGGTGGTCTCGACATCAGGGGCTTCATTCGTCAGGCCAATGTCAGGGCTGGAGTGGGTTGAGGCGTTGACGGCAATGACCGCAAAGTGTCCCGCGGGTTTCTGTTTGATTTTGGTTAATATCTGTTTTGCACCGCCTGCCAACTCCATCACTTCATAAATGGCTCGCAACCCTAAATTATCGGTAATGCCGCCGTCAACCAAATGTATGTATTTGTGTTGGGTGTCGGTACGAATATATTGTTGTAGGTCTTTTTTGGCTTCGGCTAACTCGTAGCTGGCTAATAGATTTTGGGTAGGATCGGTCAGCAGAGTATTGTCTTTGGTTTTACAGTGGCGATAATTTTCTAAAACAACGGGAGTGAATATAACCGGCACAGAAGAGGAGGCGGTCACAGCACGAGCAATCGGAAAGTGGGTCAGGTCTGAACAGAGTAGGTCAAAGTACTCTTGGGTAAATGAGAAGCGTGAGCCATGCCCAAGATCAGTGGTATTAATCACAATCAGTGGGCCATGGATTTTTTGTAAATCGCCAAAGGTTGCACCCTTAAAGACGGTTTCTTCATAAAACTCTATGGCGCGATCGGTTCGCGCCTTGTCGGAAAACCACTGGGTTGGATTAAAGACACTCTCCAGTAGCAAAGAGGTGATGTCTTGGCGTAAAAAGACCTTTTCAAATTTTTTAAAGGTTTTATCGCCATGCAAACCATAATAGGCTGCGGTAAAACTGCCTCCCGAAACGGAACTAATGACATCCACTTCATCCAGTAATCGCAGGGTTTGTTCGCCACGTTGAATTTGAGTGTCGCGTAACTCCTCTAATACGCCATAAGCTAAAGCAGCAGCCCGTGAGCCACCACCAGAAAAAGCCAGCATTAATGTCACGTTACCGAGCGGCCTTTGGGTCATGGTAGATTGAATTGAGTATTCGGGTGCGGTTGTAATGGGCGCTTTTGGTGAATTACTGACCACGCCAAAGCTGCTACAACCAGACAATAGGGCACTGAGAGTAAGTAAAGTAAGAATACGTTGTGGCAAGGTTCAATCTCTGCTGTAAATCAAAATAATGCCAGTATCTTATCACTGTTTGGTTTGGCGCTCTTGTCACAAAACTTTCTTTTTTGTAACGGGCATGCTGCTTTGGTTGGATGTGAAATAGGCGTATAATTTAAGGTTTAGTTTTTTTGAAAATGGTAGAAGATGGTGTCTCGTCAAATTTTAGGTTTTTTGGTACTGGTTGTGGCTTATCTGTTGTTGATTCCTGGTCTGACCGAGCCAGTACTGCATGTGACTACCACCTTAGATAAAGCAGAGTTGGCAAACTTGGGTAAAGAGGCGTTATTAGGCAGCCAAGAGATTCCTACCTTTATTAAATCTATGGCAAATGAGCTGTTTAATAATGTGACGGTGAGCGGCACTGTGGTGATTCAAGATACCGCCAAAAGTATTTTGGGTACGGCCGAAATATTATGGACAGATGGCAATCAAATCGTTGCGGCATTGATTGTGTTTTTTAGT
>JAYENR010000235.1:0-27553 GCA_034722175.1 Pseudomonadota bacterium
CTGGTGATGCTCTCTATTGCCTCAGTGATTGGGACTGTTTTGCAACAGAACCAAACCACACAAGACTACATCATTAAATTCGGACCCTTCTGGACCGATGTCTTTAACAGCTTAGGCCTGTTCCACGTCTACGGTGCCGCTTGGTTTGTATTAGTTTTAGTTTTCTTATTGGTTTCAACCAGTGTCTGCGTAACTCGTAACACCCCAGGCTTCTTGAAAGATATCAAGCAATTTAGTGAAAAAATGTCGCTAAATGCGTTGAAACATCAGCCAAATAAGCAAACTTTTAGCAGTAATGAGTCGTTTGATACTGAACAAGCTCGTGCGATTACACTGTTAAAACATAAAGGTTACAAAACTAAAATTCATCAAAGAGATGATGGAAGTGTCACCGTTGCCGGTTTAAAGGGTCGCTGGAACCGCATGGGTTATTTCTTTACCCATATCTCCATTATCATTATCTGTTTAGGAGCGCTATTAGACAGTAATCTGCTACTCAAATATCGTGAGTTGACCGGAGACCTGATTCCTGAAACCCGAACGGTCTCCTTAGATGAGATTCCACAAACCGCTTGGATGGGCCCTGAAAACCTCTCTTTCCGTGGTAGTGTGAATGTACCTGAAACTCAAAATACCGATGTCTTGTTTTTACCGTATGACAATGGTTTTTTAGTTCAAAAACTGCCATTTAACATCGAAGTAAAAGACTTCCGTATTGAATATTACGATACTGGGATGCCAAAAAACTATCAGTCAGATTTGGTATTAACCGCCCCTGAACTAGATGAACCTATTACTCAGACGATTGAAGTAAACCGCCCGCTGTATTACAAAAACTATGCTATCTACCAATCTTCGTTTGGAGATGGCGGTTCAAAAATTAACCTTAAGGTTCACCCTTTACTATCACCTGTTGAAAACCCGCTCACATTGGAAACCAGTGTAGACAAGGTTGAACCTCTTAAAACGCCTATTGGTAAATTCAGATTAGAGTTAAACGACTTCCGCCTGTTCAATATGGTGCCGGTATCTGAAGAAGAGAATGCTGAAACCGGCAAGAAGTTCCACAATAATGGTCCTTCTATGGTCTTTAAAGTACGTAACGAGCAAGGTAAAGCTTGGGAGTACGAAAACTACATGATGGCCAGCAAACAGGAAGATCGTTGGTTCTTTATGACGGGTATGCGTACCCTTGCTAGCGAGCCGTTCCGTTACCTGTTTATTCCTGCGGATGCTAATAGATCAAACAAACGTTTCTTTAAATTTTTAGCGTTAGTGAACAACCCAATTAAATCACATTCCATTTTTAGTGAGGTTTTTCCTAAAACAGAACAGATGTCTAATGACACTTACGATCTACAGATTAAACTGATGCAGCAACTAATGAGCCTATATCGTGCCAAAGGCTTTAATGGTATTAGTGACTTTGTTAGCAAGAATGTGCCTAAAGAAGAACAAGAGAAAGTCCTGGATTACTACTATGGACAAGCAAGCTTTGCTTTGCAAAGCCTATACATCAAACTGCTTGAAGAAGAAGGTATTGAGTTAGATAGTGAGCAAAACATTCCTAAATTTGATCAGATCTGGTTTGAAGATGCCTTAAATGCCTTTAACGGTCTGTCTAAATACGGTCCACCCATGTATTTTGAGATGGAATCGTTCAAACAGATTCAAGCAACTGGCCTTCAGATCACAAAATCACCTGGAAAAGATGTGGTTTATTTTGGGAGTGCGATGCTTATAATCGGTGTATTCTTTATGTTTTATGTGCGTCAAAAGCGCATTTGGATCAATATCCGTAAAAACGAAACCCAGTCGGATGATGCTGAACAAGCGGACTCTAAAACTGAAATCACTATTGCAGGTAAAGACCATAAGCCTTTACCAGAAACAGAAACTGAATTTAAAGAGCTGGTTGATCTGATTCAACAGCCAATTAAGAAATAGGTAAAAAATCATGCAAACAGAAACAGTTGTTCCTGATTACAACCAATCAGAAAAAAAGGGCATCGGGCTACGTGATGTCGCCTGGGCACTTTTTGTCATAGTCGGTGCCTATTTTGCCTGGAACGAATATGGCGACAATATGGACTATTATGAAGACCTCATTTTAGCCGGTACCGCAATCAGTTTAATTTGGCTTGGTCGTTTTTGGCCAAGCTTTCAACCTGTTACCGTTATTACGACCGTATTGAGTGTCTTCGCAATTTGGACTTACGCTAACCACGGCAATGTCTTTGAAGCCAATGAGACGGCCTTTTTCTTAAAGTATCTGATCTCGAGTCAATCGGCCATTATGTGGATGAACGCTCTGTTCATGCTAGCAATGGTGACTTACTTTTTAGCACTTTATCAAAAGTCAGAATTCAGTGGTCGCGTCGCTTCTTCTATGGTTTGGGCGGCCTCTGTTTTTGGTTTAGTTGGAATGATGGTTCGCTGGCGTGAGTCTTACCTAATCAATATCGATTACGGTCATATTCCAGTGAGTAGCTTATATGAAGTATTCATTCTATTTGTGGTGATGACTGCGCTTATCTATTTATATTATGAGCAAAAGTATAAAACTCGCACTTTAGGTGGGTTTGTTATGCTGGTGGTGAGTGCCGCTGTTGGTTTCATTCTTTGGTACACCTTTGATAAAGATGCACACGTCATTCAACCACTCGTACCGGCACTAAAAAGCTGGTGGATGAAAATTCACGTGCCTGCCAACTTTGTTGGTTACGGAACCTTCTCCATTGCTGCGATGGTGGGTTTAGCCTATTTAATTACCGCTAAAGTTGCAGAAAAGAACCCTGAAAGTTCATTTGTAAAACGTATGCCGTCGCTAGAGTTGATGGACGACCTAATGTATAAAAACATCGCATTAGGATTCGCCTTCTTTACCATTGCTACTGTATTAGGTGCCATGTGGGCAGCCGAAGCTTGGGGTGGATACTGGTCATGGGATCCAAAAGAGACTTGGGCGTTAATCGTCTGGCTAAACTATGCAGCCTGGTTACATATCCGTATGACAAAAGGCTGGCGTGGAACACCAATGGCTTGGTGGGCACTGATTGGCCTGTTAGTGACTACATTTGCTTTCTTAGGTGTCAACATGTTCCTATCTGGTTTACATTCATACGGTGAGCTGTAATCAACAAAATAGAGGTTTTTATGTTACGTAGAACTTGGTTTAAAACATTAGCGGCTTCGGCTTTACTTGCAGTCACTTCAATGTCAGCCAATGCTGCTGAAGAGTTTGGTTTTGTTGAAGGTGTCGAGTACAAAAAAGTCGCTCAACCGCAATCCATTGCTCCACACACAAAGAAAGTAACGGAAGTCTTTTATTACGGTTGCGCGCACTGCTTTAAATTAGAACCTAGCTTACATAACTGGTTAAAAGATAAACCTGCTGACATCCACTTTGAACAGGTACCAGCGGTGCTTAATAACCCAAATTGGATCTTTATGGGTAAAGTTTTCTTCACAGCTAAAGAGCTAGGCGTGTTTCAACAATCTCATCTCCCTTTCTTTACTGCTCTACATGAAGAGCGCCAATCGCTCTTTACCGTGGAAGCCATCGCCAAGTTCTTTACCCAGTTTGGCGTGAAAGAAGCGGATTTTATTTCGACCTTTAAGAGTTTTAAAGTTGATCAGTTAGTTCGCCAAGCGATGCGCACCACCCAATCTTATGGCATTGATGGCGTGCCAGCTGTGGTTATCAACGGTAAATATATTACCGATGTACCCATGGCGAGCAGTACAGATCGTATGTGGGAAGTGGTGAACCACTTAAGCACTAAATAAGCTCCCAACCGCTTTATTCAAATTAGGGGCTATTTAGCCCCTTTTTTAGTAATTATAAATAAAAATAACTTGATCTCTTTTCTAAGGCAATATGCTTATAATTAGTAAATTCCTTCAACCTTAAGATTTAATTAAGCATGTCATTATTCCAAGATAAGATTCTTAAAAAGCACCTACCCAAAGATTTATCTATTCCGATAGACCATTTAACAAATATAAAGAAGTGGAAACAATTAATTGAATCGAAAGATTTAATCAAACAATCTGAAGTTGCTATGCATGCGCCATTTATGCAACAGATTATGATTGATGTTCTGGGGTATCAGGCCATTGGCAGTGACGATAATTATACCATTGCACGTGAATATGCCATTAGCAAGCAGCAAGGCACAGGCTCTGTGGATTTGGCTCTTGGATATTTCAATTCAGATAAAACCAATGACCAAATTCTAGCCCCATTTGAACTAAAAGGCGCTAAAACAAAAGACTTAGATGCCATTATGTCAGGTCGGCATAAAACGCCTGTTCAGCAAGCATGGGAATATGCACGCGATATTAAAGGCTGTGAATGGGTCATGATATCCAATTTAGTTGAATTGCGTCTCTATTCAGTGGCAGAAACCTCACTGGTTTATGAAAAATTTGAATTTACAAAATTAACCCAGCCAGAAGAGTATCAGCGATTTATTACACTGCTTCATGCTGATAATCTGCTTTCTGGCAAAACTAAAGCCCTACTACAAGAATCCCATAAGGCCGATAAAGACATCACGGATCAACTGTATGCTGATTATAAGATTCTGCGTCAAAACCTTATTGCTCATCTAATTACTGAAAACCCTAAGATTAATCCAGGTCTATTGATTCAACCGGCTCAAAAACTGCTCGATAGAATGCTGTTTATCGCCTTTGCAGAAGATAAAGGACTAATTCCGGACAACACCATTAAACAAGCCTACGAGCATGCGGATCCATATAATCCAAGACCGATTTATCAAAACTTTAAAGGCCTGTTCAGTGCGGTAGACAAAGGAAATACGGCTTTAAATATCCCTGCCTATAATGGTGGTTTGTTTGCTGAGGATGAATTTCTTGATCAACTCCATGTCTCAGATCAAATATGTAAGTCTTTTAAAAATTTAGCTGAATACGATTTTGATTCTGATATTTCGGTTACCGTACTTGGTCATATCTTTGAACAGTCTATTGCTGACCTGGAAGAACTCACTGAAAAGGTCGACGCGGGTGAAGCCATTCCGCTGCAAAGCTTAGAAAAAACCACCAGCGTAAAAGGTAAACGCAAAAAAGACGGGGTGGTATATACGCCAGACCATATCACTGCTTTTATTGTTGAACACACCTTGGGTGAACACATTAACCAACAGTTTGAAACCTGCTTTGCAAACTATGGTCAATATAAAACCGATGGCAGTATTCAGTGGAAAAAATTGAAGCAGGCGGAGCTTAAGTTTTGGTATGACTGGCAGGAAAAGCTTAAGCAAATCAAAGTGGTTGATCCCGCTTGTGGTTCAGGGGCTTTTTTAGTGGCCGCGTTTGATTACCTTTTTGCCGAATACAAACGCCTCAATGAGCGCTTAGCAGAACTCACAGGTCAACCAGGGGTATTTGACCTCAATAAAGAGATACTCAATAACAATCTGTTTGGAGTGGATATCAATGATGAATCCATCGAAATCACCAAACTCTCTCTTTGGTTAAAAACCGCCGAAAAAGGCAAACCGCTTACCAGTCTGGATGCCAATATCCAAGCAGGAAACAGTTTAGGATTGGATGCATCAGCCCCGGGTTCTGGTTTTTGTTGGCAAGTGGCCTTTTCTGAGATTATTGAACAGGGCGGTTTTGATGTGGTGTTGGGTAATCCTCCTTATGTTCGCCAAGAGCTGTTAGGCGAGGTAAAACCTTGGCTTGAGCAGCATTATCAGGTTTATCACGGTGTGGTAGATCTCTATGCGTACTTCTTTGAACTAGGTTTAAAGCTGCTTAAAGCAAACGGTAAGCTCGGTTTTATTAGCTCGGCGACCTTCTTTAAAACTGGATCAGGTCAAGCATTACGCCAGTTTTTAGCTTCAAACTATCATCTTAAAAAAGCGGTGGATTTTGGTGATCTGCAAGTGTTTGAAGGGGTGACGACTTATCCGGCAATTTTAATATTTGAAAACAACAGGCCTGATACACAGTCTCAAACTGAGATTTTGGTGCTAAAAGACAAACTGCCAGAAAACCTTGCGCAAACTTTTGCACAGCAAAAAGGTTTAATGCAGCAAAACCAACTCAGTGGTGAAAGCTGGCAATTGGAAGACAGTCGTTTGCATCAACTGCGCCACAAACTCACTCATCAAAAAGACGGTACCCCTTACCCAACGTTGAAAGAGACCTATGGTTCGCCTTATCGTGGTGTATTAACAGGCTTTAACGAAGCCTTTGTAATAAACCGTCAAACTCGTGATAACTTAATTAACCAAGACCCAAAAAGCGCCGAACTGATTAAACCGTTTTTGGAGGGTAAAGACCTCAAAAAATGGCATGCTCAATCACGCAACTTGTATCTGATTGCGATACCCAAATTCTGGACACGTCAACAAATGGGAATAGAGAGTTCAGAAACCATTGAAACTAACCAGGCCTGGTCATTCTTTAGCCAAAATTATCCCGCTTTAGCGGAATATCTATTGCCGTATCAAACCAAAGCGCAAAAACGTTCCGATAAAGGCGAGTTTTGGTGGGAATTAAGAGCCTGTGCTTATTATGAGGAATTTGAAAAGCCGAAAGTTATTTATAATCGTTTTATGGCACAACCTTTATTTTGTTTAGATAAAAGAGAATACTATTTCAACAACGCTCTAAACTTAATTCCTAAAACTGGTTTTTTTGAACTAGGGTTATTTTCTTCTAAATGCTCTTGGATGTTATTAACTGCTGACGCTTCAACAATGAGCGGAGGTTTCTATCAAATACATGGTCATGTATTGGAAAAACTATCAATTCCAATAGCCACTAAAAATCAAAAAACCATTATTTCTGAACTCACCGAAAACTGCCAAAGCCTAACCGAACAGCGATATGCCATAGAATCTGGCTTTGCTCGCCGTTTGGTAGAAGATTTATGCCCAGAAGATAAAGAACCAAAGCTCAATCAAAAGAGTCAGGCCTGGTGGACTTTAGATTTTAAAACTCTGCAAGCTGAACTCAAAAAGAGCTTTAAACTCAAAGCCAAAGACGTACTAATCCCCGTTGCTGAACGTAACGACTGGCAAAGCTATTTTGAAGCCGAAAAAACCAAAATAGCAGCCTTGAATCAACAAATCCAAATCTTGGAACAACAGCTAAACCAAGAAGTCTATCAACTCTTTGATTTAACCGAAGAAGAGATTAAATTAATTGAATCTAATATTTAAGGAATAGAATCAATGTTCGAAATTACATCAATTGAAGATATTGAATTACTCAAAGAGTCCGAAGAGCTTGAATGTAAGGCTGCAGCAGGAAGGGATGGATTAGGGGCTCTTCCAAATGATTTTTGGAGTACGTACTCTGCTATGGCTAATACAGATGGTGGTGTCGTTTTATTAGGCATTAAAGAGACGAAAGCAGGGTTTAAATTACAAGGCTTAAAGAAAGTTGAACATATAAAAAAGTGTTTGGTTGATACAGCGAATAACCAGCAAAAAGTTAGCATCAATTTGCTAGATAATTCAGCAATTAAAGAAATAAATATAGATAACAATCTGGTGCTTCAAATCACTATTCCTAGAGCTACCCGTAAGCAACGACCTGTCTATTTAAATCAAAAACCATTTGATAATACCTATAGACGTCTTCATGAGGCTGATCAACTACTGGATGGTGATACAGTTAAACGGTATTTAGCTGAACAGATCCATGATTCACTGGATGATCAGGTTTTAGAACACTTTGGATTAAGTGATATTAATTTAGAAACCTTAAGATCTTACAGGCAAATTTTTGCTAACCGACAGCCAGATCATCCATGGAATAGTCTCGGAGAATTGGATTTTCTTAAAAAAATTGGTGCGTGGAGGTTAGACAGAGAAACTGGGGCTCAGGGATTAACATTAGCTGGACTATTAATGTTTGGTACTCATCCAATAATCCAAGAAAAGTTGCCTTTATATATGTTGGACTATCAAGAACGAGATGAAGCCAAAGCTGAAAAAAGGTGGATTGATAGAGTGACACTTGATGGTACTTGGTCTGGAAATTTATTTGATTTTTATAAAAAAGTTTTCAAGAAACTCACTGATGACATTAAAGTGCCTTTTGAAACTACACTAGGTGAACGAAAAGATGAAACTACTCAGCATGAAGCTATTCGAGAGGCTCTGTGTAATGTATTAGTTCACGCAGACTATTCAGGCAGAGCCTCTATTTTAGTCGTTAAAAGGCCTGATATGTTTGGCTTCAGAAACCCTGGATTAATGAGAATACCACCAGAGTTTGCAATGCAAGGTGGTGAACCAGACTGCAGAAATCGCCTATTACATCAAATGTTTAGGTATGTAGGTATTGGTGATCAGTCTGGTTCTGGATTACCAAAAATATTGAAAACATGGAAAGAAAATCATTGGAGAACACCTCTGTTATATGACAAAACAGAGCCTTATGACCAGACTCTTTTAGAAATGAGGATGTTAGATTTGTTTCCTAATAATATTATGGAAGGCCTGAGATTCCTTTTAGGTACTACATTTGAAGAAATTGGTTATTTAGGACAGATTGCCTTAGCTATTGCTGCCACAGAAGGAACTGTTACCCACGATAGACTGAAAAATAATACTGATTGCCACCCAACAGATTTAAGTAAGAAATTACATGAACTTATAGAGTTAGGCATCCTTGAAAAAACAGGCATGAATAAAGGTGCCGTTTATCATATTGTTGGCTTGAAGCTCCCTTCACCTGAAGATGTGTTTGGTAACTCCCCGATTTTAGAAAATAACTCCCCGATTTTAGAAAATAACTCCCTGAATTCAGAGAGTAGCTCCCCGATTTTGGCTAGTGAAGATAAAAGCAGGGATAATGACGGTTGCTTAATTCCTGATCAGAACCATTTTGATCTTCCGTTTATTGATGATTTGGATAAGCTTTCGATAGATTTGAAAAGCCGTTTAGAAATATTAGCAACTGAGCCTAGAACTAAAAAAACACTATCTAAAGTAGTTATGAAGCAAGTTATTGAAAATATTTGTGAAAACCATTTCGTGACAATTTCTGCATTAGCAAATTTATTAAATAGAAAAACAGAAACTTTGAGGGGGAATTATTTATCTCCGATGATTAAGGAAGGTACATTAAAGTTAGCATTTCCAAAAACCCCAAATCATCCAAAGCAAGCATATACAAAGGCATAAAAGCGAAAAGCTCCATCGAGTATACACCGGGGCTATAATGTCGACTGGGCACCACCAATCCGCCTATAGTTGTATTTAATAAAAAGAAAACAGTATTGCAAATTTTAATAAATTAGCAAAAAGAACATTATTATTTTGACCAGGCCTGGTCATTCCGTTTTAATAGTTCAATACCAAATTAAATAGCTCTAAAATACATCTAAAGAGCCCTATTCTGCCCTTATCAGAGAAAAGCGAGTAACCAATGAAAGCAGCTAACCTGTTTGTTAAATGTCTAGAAAATGAGAAAGTTGAATACATTTTCGGTATTCCAGGTGAAGAGAACCTCGACATTATGGATGCCCTACTCGACTCCGATATTAAATTCATTACCACTCGACACGAACAAGGTGCGGCTTTTATGGCAGACGTCTATGGTCGTCTGACAGGAAAATCCGGTGTCTGTATGTCTACATTAGGGCCTGGAGCAACCAATCTTGTCACCGGTGTAGCCGATGCCAATATGGACAATGCCCCTTTGGTTGCGATTGCCGGACAAGCTGCCACTACTCGTATGCATAAAGAGTCGCATCAGGTGGTGGATTTGGTCAGTATGTTTAAACCCATTACCAAATACGCCACTCAAGTACTCGAACCCGAAACCATTCCTGAAGTGGTGCGCAAAGCCTTTAAGTTAGCGGAAGCGGAAAAACCCGGTGCCACCTTTATTGATCTGCCTGAAAACATCACCGAGATGGATACTGATGAACTGCCTCTACCCGAAAGTACCAACCGTTTAACTTTTGCCGATCGTGATCTGATTAAACAGGCCGCGGAACTGGTTAGTAATGCAAAACACCCTTTAATTTTGGTCGGTAACGGTGCGGTTCGATCTAAAGCAAGTAAATACATTCAAACCTTTGTAGAACGTCATAAGATTCCTGTAGTGAATACCTTTATGGCAAAGGGCATTATTCCCTTCTACAACGACATGGCTATGGGAACCGCAGGACTACAAAAGGGCGACTACGAAAACGGGGGCTTTAAAAAAGCCGATCTCGTGATCTGTGTGGGGTTTGATATGGTGGAATACCACCCTCACCTGTGGAATCCTAATCGCCAACACACCATTATTCATATCGACACTAAAAAATCCGAAGTTGATAACCGTTATATTCCAGATATCGAACTAATCGGAAATATTGGCCCTAACCTAAAAGCCTTAGGGGAAGCGATCGACAACCCAATTGAATCAACAGAGATCGATTTTCATTTGCGTCATGCGATGATTGAAGAGATGAATCGTTGCCGTAAGAGTGATGCATGGCCAATGTTGCCGCAAAAGATCATTTGGGATCTACGTACTGCAATGGATTCTGAAGATATTGCGATCAGTGATGTCGGTGCCCATAAAATGTGGATGGCACGTATGTTCCGTTGTGATGAACCCAATACCTGTATTATCTCCAACGGTTTCGCAGGCATGGGGATCGCCGTGCCAGGTGCCATTGCTGCCAAACTAGCCTATCCAGAAAAAGGGGTGGTTGCGGTAAGTGGTGATGCTGGATTTATGATGAACTCACAAGAAATTGAGACCGCATTACGCTCTCAGACCCCTATTGTGATCCTAATCTGGAACGACAGCCAGTATGGTTTAATCGAATGGAAACAACAGCGCCGTTTTGGGCGCTCTGCCTACATTGATTTTAAAAACCCAGACTTTGTGGCCTATGCAAAATCGTTTGGCGCAGAAGGCGTACGCATTGAGTCTGCTGATCAACTATTACCGACTTTACAAAAAGCGTTACAAGCCCCAACGGTGACCGTCATTGACTGCCCAGTTGATTACTCTCAGAACGATCGTCTAACGGAATTAATGGGCAGTGTTCTTTCTGAAATTGAAGATTGACTTATTACTTAGATAAAACTGTCACAAATAAAAACGGCATTCGTATTATAGTATTGGTGTAAATATTGCTGATACTATCATTTCTTAAGTGTATCTCTGTTTAATCGGAATCAAACAATGAAAAAAACAATAATTAAAACTTTTTTAGCAGGCTTAATGACAGCCAGTTTAATAGGCTGCCAAGAAACCAGTCAAAACTATATTGATTTTGAAAAGACCGCCAGTGAACCTTTTGCTTTAAGCCACGCAGATTCGAATTCACGCACTAAATACAATCAACCCCTACCTGATGTCTCCGAACTTAATTTAAATAAAGCAAAAGTAGATTTAGGTAATCGACTTTATCACGATACTCGTTTATCAGGCAATGGAAAGCTATCTTGTGCGAGTTGTCACGGTTTGGCCATTGGGGGTGATGATAATATGGCCGTTTCCGTTGGTATAGATGGTCAACAAGGCCCAATCAACGCACCCACTGTTCTAAACAGCGGATTTAACTTTAAACAGTTCTGGGATGGTCGTGCTCATAACTTACGCAATCAAGCAGAAGGTCCTGTTGAAAACCCTGTTGAAATGGGCGCCAAATGGGAAGATGTTGTACCTAAAATTCAATCGGTACAAACTTACATTACTCTGTTTGATGAACTTTATCCCAATCAAGGCATCACTAAATTCACGATTACCGATGCCATTGCCGAATTTGAACGTAGCTTAGTCACTCCTGCTCCAATTGATGACTATCTGAACGGTAATGACAATGCACTTACAAGCAACCAAGTGGCTGGATACAAGTTGTTTCAAAACTACGGCTGTGTCGCATGTCATCAAGGCGTAAATTTTGGTTCAAATATGATGCAAAAGTTTGGTGCATTAGAGGCCTATTTCTCTGATCAAAATGAGTCTGAAACGGATAAAGGCCGTTTTAATTTAACCAATAATGCGGCAGATCGAAATGTCTTTAAAGTGCCTACTTTGCGCAATGTAGAATTAACTGCACCTTACTTCCATAATGCAGGTGCTAAAACTCTGGATCAAGCCATTAATATAATGGGGCTAAACCAGCTAGGTCGTCAAATCCCAGATGATGAACGCGCTAAAATTGCGGACTTTTTGACCTCTCTAACGGGTGAGTTAAGTGTTCAACCATTAATGCCACCTAAAGAGTAAAGGAGAATCATCATGCAAAAAACAGTTCAAAAAATATTAATGGCATTGATTGTTATGGTTATGGCTGCGGTTGCGACTATTGTTGTTATTAAGCCGAGTATTCACTCTAATCATCACCAAGTATACCAAGAAGCATTTAGTAGCCTCGAGAACCACTTTCTGCGCCTGAGTGAGAATGCATATAAAATTTCCCAAGGTGGGATTGCACACTATGATTTTATCCAAGCTAACCTAGTTAAACTAAAGCGAGTGGCCAATGCACTGGTCTTTACGCCTGATTATTTAGATCCAAATACACAAACTCAACTGCAAAATAAAGCAGAGGAAATTATTGCTGCTTCTGAAGAGCTTGATAGTCAAGTTGTCGAGTTTATGCGTGTCAACTCTCTACTCAATAACTCAAAAACCTATTTACCGATTTTGATTCATGAATACAAACTAAATGAATCAACCATGCATATGAAACAGATGTTAAGTCTGCTTGAAAAACAGTTAATGCAGTTTCAAAGCGGCAGTGAAAACATTACAGGTCAAGATGTTTTAAACACCTATGAAGCGGTAAAAAAGTTTAACCAAAACATTTCTATTTCGAATATCGTTAATTTAAAAACTCATATTCAACTGGTATTGGAGTATCAGGTACGTGTCGATGATACTTTGACGCAAATCAGTAACTCATCAATTCAAAATTTAATTAATGACACACGTAAATTGTATTTAGGCAGTTACGATGAAACCAATCATTTTACTGAGCTGCTAACCTCTATTTTGATTGGTTTAGTGGTTGTTTTACTATTATTAGTCGCCATCTCTATGATGTTAGTTCAAAGAAGTTCTAAAGCGGCCGAAGCAGCCAGTCAGGACTTAGAAGTTAAACTTCGAGAATTAGACCAACAAAAACAAGTGGCGGATAATCAAGTCACTGAAATTAAACAGGCTCAAGCAGAAGTTGCCGTTCATCAGAAAAAAGCCGAAGATAACAATGCAAAATTGTCTTTAGCTATTAGCGAGATGAACCAGCTAATGCAAAAAGTCGCACAGGGTAACTTCTCTGAACGTCTTCAAGAATCCGATTTTGAAGGTGATCTTGCTCAGTTGCGTAGCAGTGTTCACAATGCCTTAGATATTTTACAAGCCAGTATGAAAGAGATTGGCGATGTAGCCAGCAATCTTTCTAATGGGGATTTAAGCAGTAAAATTAACGGTCAATATGGCGGTGAATTAGATCAAGTTAAACAGTCTATCAATGGATCCATTGAAAATTTATCGCAGCTTATTTCTCAAGTATCCGATGCTTCGATCAATATTCAACACAAAATTGTCCAAGTAAAACATGATTCTAATGAAGTTGCTAACAGTTCAGAACGTCAATCAAGTACTTTGATGTCGACCATGCAAGCAGTAGATGATACCTCTGCCAAAATTAAATCTAATACTGAAAACACTCGCCACGCAACCAATATTACTCATGAACAGGCCACCGCTTTGAATGATGGCTTACAAGTCATGAATCAAATGATTGAAGCTATGGATGATATTAAACATTCATCTGAAAAAATCGTCGATATTATTAACTTAATTGACAGTATTGCATTCCAAACTAATTTATTAGCCCTTAACGCAGCGGTTGAAGCGGCAAGAGCCGGTGAACAAGGTCGTGGATTTGCAGTAGTAGCGGGTGAAGTTCGTAACCTGGCTGGTAAGTCTGCAGATGCGGCTAAAGATATCTCTACTTTAATTTCTGACTCCAATAACAAAGTTCAAACTGGTGTGGATTTAGTGAATCATGTCAACACCTCTTTAGAGAGCATTAAACAAAAAGTCGTTATTCTACAAGAAGCGGTTGAATCCATTGATCAGGCAAGTAACGATCAAAGTCACAGTGCTCAAAATATCATTCATGCCGTTTCTGAAGCTGAAAATATCAGTAAACAGAACAGTCAAATGATTCAACAAACGGCTCAACAGATTAATGGCATGGTTGATACCGCTCAAACTTTAGATCAACTGGTAAAAGCCTTTAAACTTCATTAAACTAAATAGAAACCCAACAGGCCTGTTGGGTTTTCATTTGTTCTAATTCAAATTTAGCTAGGTGTTGTATGATCTATATTAGACGTAATTCCGATAACGAAATCATTGAAATTGATTTTTCGCCTGCACCTCATCTTGAAGAAATTGGTCTATTCGATCCGCAACTTAAAGCTTTTTTACAAAAGTCCAAACACAGTGAAGAACTCATTAAAACCGTTCTAGATAAACTCGATAACGATATGGTGCGTGTGATTGAGGATGTGGTTGATGTTCTGATCGATAAAGATGTCTTACGTTTTACCGATCTACCTTCCCCCGTTCAAAACAAATTACTGTTTAAAAAGAGTATTCGTAACTCACTTAAAGAAGAGAACAGCATTCTTAATGATGAAGAGATCTTGAATTTCTAAAGCATTCAATTTAATTTACTTACAACTTGATCTAATGGCTTTCTTTTAGGATTGGGGTGATTACAGCCCGCTTTAATATGCCCTAAATACAAAGCCCCTATCAACTCGATTTGTTTTGAATCTACCTCTAACCTTTCATAAGTTCTTTTATCACTTAAAATCGGTCCTGTGCTCCATTGAACACCTATTGTTTGTTGCCATGCCATTAACTGAAAGTTTTGTATCGCACATGCACAAGCTGCATAATCTTCTTTTTGAGTTATAGGATCTACATCTAATACCTGTCCAACTAACACAACTCTTGGAATATCTAAAAATTTACGGAATGCCTTTTCATAAAATCCCTCATACAAACTGGCCTCATTCGCCGCTCTTTTCAGAGCTCGATTATCCGCATAGATATGTGCTAAATCTTGTTTCGACTTACCTTCAATAATCCAAAATCGCCAAGGTTGAGTTAATTTATGATTCGGTGCCCAACGAGCAGCTTCTAAACAGGTATAAAGTTCTTTATCAGAAACGGGACTACTTTCCAGTGGTTCAAACTGATAACAAGTACGTCTTTCTTGAATTAAAGACAATAAAGAATCGCTTGTAATAGGGGGCTTCATGGGTTTTAATTACTCTTAAATATTTAATCGCTCTGATCAATAAACAGACAACTATTTGTTTCGGCTATTATCTATCATTCACCCCCTACTTCTCAAGCCAATAACAACGTGTATAACTTGTTAAGGATTGTGGATAAGTTAGTTAAAAACTGATCCTTCAATTTTTATCCACAAAACACACACACTTACCCACATGACTTATCTGAATGGTCATGCACACCCTACTCACAAGCTAATTATCTGATACTATTTAATAAACTCTATTTATCAACAGTATTTCGCTACATAAGAGTAATAAGAAAAAGAATATATATAAAAAACTATATACTTTATATATGAATAAAACCCATCCACAAACAATAAAAAATTATGACTCTTAATGAACTGAAATACATTATTGCTGTCGCAAAAGAGAAACACTTTCGTAAGGCATCTGAAACTTGTTTTGTTAGCCAACCTACCCTTAGTGTTGCTATTAAAAAATTAGAAGAAGAGTTAGGCGTAATTCTGTTTGAAAGACGTAAACAAGATGTTTTGATTACTCCTATCGGTAAAAAGATTATCAGTATTGCTGAAGAGATGATTGAACGTAGTCAAGATATCAAACAGATCGCATTAGAAGCACAAGGCAATCACTCTTCAGAACTTCGTATTGGTGCAATCTATACGATTGCCCCCTACCTTTTACCTAAGTTAATTCCTAATTTTCAAAAACATGCCCCTAAGGTTCCTGTCATCATCGAAGAGAACTACACACACGTTTTAGCTGAAAAATTACAAAGTGGTGAAATTGATATTGCAATTTTATCTTTACCGTTCAATGAACCTAATATTGAAACCTTCACTCTATACGAAGAACCTTTTAAACTTATTTTGCCGAAACAACATCCAATCATTCAGCAAGACGAAACCGTTTCATTAAATAAAATTGAAGATGAAACTATTTTGCTTTTAGGTGCAGGTCACTGTTTTAGAGATCAGGTTATTGAAGCTTTTCCTAATTTGATGCATTTGAATTATCAAAGTGATCGTTTACAAAAAACATTTGAAGGTAGTTCGTTAGAAACTATTCGATATATGGTTGCATCAGGTGCAGGTATATCAATTTTTCCTTGTACATCGCTCACAAATCACGATGAGAGCCTTTTTAGAATAAAAGAGTTAACTAACCCTGTTCCAACTAGAAAAGTTGCTCTAGCATGGCGTAAGAGCTTTCCAAGAAAAGAGATCTTAGAACGTTTTAAGCAATCTATTCTGGATATTGAAATTCCGTGTACAATCTCTAAATAATTTGACGTATAACTAATAGAATTTACAAACATGAAAACTCTCAATCTTCTACTTATTAGCGCTGTTTTAATGATAAATAGTTTAAACAGTCAGGCCAAAGATCAAGAATCAATCGTATCAGAGCCATCAGTACCTGCTCAGACCATGAATGCTTTAGATCCATACGAAGACTTCAATCGTTCAATTTATAGCTTTAATATGGGATTTCATGACTTAATTGGTGAACCAGTTGCAAATGCATATTTAGAATATGTTCCTTCTCCAGCTCAAACTGGATTTAAAAACTTCTTTACTAATCTTAGTACTCCACTTGATGCCTTAAACAGTTTTTTACAAGGTAAAGGAGAACAAGGTTTAGAAGGGATTATGCGATTTGTTATCAATAGCACCTTTGGTTTAGGTGGGTTACTAGACATAGCAACTCTAGCAGGCCTGCCAGAAAAAAAAGAAGATTTTGGTCAAACTCTTTATGTATGGGGTATTTGGGATGAGGCGTCGTTTGTGATGGTGCCTTTTTTAGGACCCTATACAACACGCAGTTTATTGGGTAAGGTGAGTGATAGTAGCGTTGATCCAATCTATACTGCTGCAGATATGGAATTAAATAGAAATGTCATGTTTTTGGGTGATGCTTTTGTAAATTACACTGAAGTTACGCCATTAATTGAAGAGTTACGTCGTCAGCCTGATCCGTATATTTTTATGCGCGAAAGCTATTTACAATATCGAACCAATTTAATTTATGACGGTAATGCACCGCAAGCAAATTTAGATGATTTTGATTTTGAATAAAAATTGATTCTTTACCATTTTTTATTTCATAAGATTACAACAAAAAATGTCTTATTTATTGACTAAATCAGACTTTCTGATAGCCTTAATAGGTTAAATAAAATTTTTTTATGATAGGCTGAATTTCATATGAACTTACTGGCATTCAATCTCCCGATTGTGGTGTTACTCCCTTTTTTTGGCGCGATTCTAGCGGCCTATAGTGGACGATTTAATCGTTTAGCTGCTGCTTATACCAGTGGATTAGTTGCTTTAGTCAGTTTATTATTGCTTGTTCCCGCTATTTCCTTGCCTTTTAACGGTGAAACCTTAATTCAAAGTTGGTCTTGGGTTGACAGTATCGGCCTGTTCTTTGCGTTTCGTTTAGACGGACTGGCCTTGTTATTTGCCTTACTGATTTTAATTATCGGTTTATTGGTCATTATTTATGCCCGTTACTACCTAGCCAAAAAAGACTCCATGGGGCGTTTTTACGCCTACTTATTGATGTTTATGGGGTCAATGCTAGGGATTGTTCTTTCAGAAAATGTGCTGCAAATGGTCATTTTTTGGGAGCTGACTTCAATCACTTCTTTCTTGCTTATTAGCTATTGGCAACACCGAAAAGACGCCCGTGAAGGGGCTCGAATGGCGCTAGCGATTACTGGTGCCGGTGGCTTGGCACTGCTTGGTGGTGTGCTGTTATTAGGTCACATTGTTGGTAGTTATCAATTATCAGATATCTTAGTGGCCGGCGACCTTATCCGTGGCCATGATCTTTATGAAATAACACTGGTATTAGTGTTGTTAGGTGTCTTTACTAAATCAGCACAGTTTCCATTTCATTTTTGGTTACCTCATGCAATGGCAGCGCCTACGCCTGTTTCGGCTTATCTGCACTCTGCAACCATGGTTAAAGCCGGAATCTTTTTATTAGCGCGTTTTTTCCCGGTTTTATCAGGCACAGAAATGTGGACTTGGTTAGTAGGGGGAGCAGGGATGGCGACTCTATTGATTGGGGCTTATACCGCACTATTTAAACATGATTTAAAAGGATTATTAGCCTATTCAACCATCAGTCATTTAGGATTAATTACCTTACTGTTTGGTTTTGGAACCCAGTTAGCCGCGGTTGCCGCTATTTTCCATATTATTAACCATGCTACCTTTAAAGCGTCTCTGTTTATGGTCGCCGGAATTATTGATCATGAAACTGGTACGCGTGACATGCGGAAACTCAATGGATTAATGAAGTATATGCCGCATACCGGGGTATTGGCGATTATTGCTTCTTTGTCGATGGCAGGGGTTCCACTGTTAAACGGATTCTTAAGTAAAGAGATGTTTTTTGCTGAGGCGGTAACCGCATCACAAGCCTCAATTATCGCTTGGAGTATTCCAATTTTAGTGACTCTAGCGGGGATCTTTTCAGTCGCTTACTCTCTGCGCTTTATTCATGATGTATTCTTCAACGGTGAACCCGTTGGATTAACTAAAACCCCGCATGAACCGCCACGTTTTATGAAAATTCCGGTTGATCTTCTCGTGATCGCTTGTTTGGCGGTGGGTATGTTGCCGATGTATACCGTTGCTTCTATTTTGGATGTGGCGGTTTCAGGTACCTTACAAACCACCTCACCTGAATACAGTCTTGCGATTTGGCATGGAATTAATTTGCCGTTAATAATGAGTTTTACGGCTCTGTTGTTTGGAGCATTAATCTATTTTAAACGTGAAAGTTTAATTCGAAATTATGATCGTCATGACCACATTAATGCCAAAAATTATTTCATGTCATTAATGGATAAATTGATCGCTTTAAGTATTTTAGTGACTCGAAGATTTGATAAAGCGTCACTGCAAAATTCAGTGGCTTGGATTGTTTTTGCCTCAATTGTGATTACCGGTTACGGTTTCTTTAGTTTTGATAGCCCACTGTTAGGAGATCGAGCATTAATGCCAGTTGATTTGGTGACTATTATTGTTGCCATGTTATTAATAGTGGCGAGCTTAATGACCATGATTTGGCACCGTCAGCGCTTAATTAGTTTGGTGGTGATTGGGGTGGTTGGCTTAGTGATTGCCTTAGCCTTTATTAAATTCTCTGCACCGGATTTAGCGTTGACACAAATCTCTGTTGAGGTAGTGACCATTATTCTGCTATTGCTTGCGTTGTATTTTTTGCCGCAAAAATCACCTAAAGAGACCAATAAAAACCGCTTGTGGCGTGATGCTATTTTAGCGATTGCATCTGGGGTTGGGATTACGCTGTTTACGATGATGGTGTTAAGCCGTGATTATGATCCTATTTCACACTACTTCTTAAGCAACAGTGTGCCTGGCGGCGGTGGAACGAATGTGGTGAATGTTATTTTGGTGGATTTCCGAGGCTTTGATACCTTAGGTGAAATCGTGGTATTAGCACTGGCTGGATTAGGAATTTATGCCATGTTACAAGGGTTAACCTTGCCTGCGCCTAACAATGACATCAAAGGCCGTTCTTGGAGCTTAGACGCACACCCTATGATCTTGCAGACCTTTACCCGTCTAATGATGCCACTGATGATTTTAGTGGCTGTTTATATCTTCTTACGCGGGCATAACTTACCAGGCGGTGGTTTTATTGCCGGTTTAATTGCTTCAGTTGCCTTAATTGTGATGTACCTCTCAAACGGTATTGAATGGACTCAGCAACGATTGCGTATTGATATGCATTTAGTCATTGGATTTGGTTTGTTAATTGCCACCGCAACCGGTTTAGTTGCCATGGCAATGGGGTATCCATTCTTAACCTCAGCCTTCAGCCATATTCATTGGCCAGTGATCGGGGAGTTTGAAATAGCCAGTGCGATTGCCTTTGATTTAGGGGTCTTTTTAGTGGTGGTTGGTTCTACCGTAATGAGTTTGGTACAGCTTGGAAAATTGAGTACCTTATCGCATAAACAACAGCAACAATATGCCGCAAAACGCTTTAATGGACAGGAGAATCAGTAGATGGAATGGTTAATTTCTATTTCAATTGGCTTTATGACGGCAGCTGGTGTGTTCTTGACACTAAGAGCACGTACTTTTCCTGTTGTACTCGGTTTAACGTTGTTAGCTTATGCGGTTAATGTATTCTTATTCACTATGGGACGTCTAAATATCGGGGTGCCTTCGGTTATCGATGCTGCTCAAGCAGGTTACAGTGATCCATTACCACAAGCGCTGGTATTAACTGCGATTGTAATTGCATTTGGTATGACCGCATTTTTGATTGTCTTGGCTTTAAAAGCACGTTCTGAACTTGGGAATGATCATGTGGACGGTATCCATTTATCAAAAGATGAACACTCTCTTGAAAAAACCTTGCCACCTAAACAACCTACTAAAGCAGTAAGAGGGGATAGCTAATGTTACTTGAAACATTTTTACCTGTTTTACTGCCTTTAATTGCTGGAACACTGGTTTTATTAGCAAGAGCAGGTGGTATTGGTGTTCAGAGACTGGTGAGTTTATTGGCGTTGGTGGCGTTATTAATTGTCAATTTAAATGCCATGCAAATAGCGGTTCAGCTGCCGCCACAAGTCTATGCATTAGGGAACTGGGTTGCGCCATTTGGTATTGTCATGGTGCTGGATAAGTTATCCGCTACCATGGTGTTATTGACCTCTATTTTAGCATTAGCCGCTTTGTGGTATGCCATTAGCCAAAAAATTGATGAGAAGGGCGCACACTTCCATGTGTTGTTCCAAATTCAGTTATTTGGTTTAAACGGTGCCTTTATGACGGGTGACGTTTTTAACCTGTTCGTGTTCTTTGAAGTCCTGTTATTAGCCTCTTATGGACTATTACTGCACGGTGGTGGGCGATTAAAAACCCGAGCAGGCCTGCACTATGTTTCGATTAATTTAGTCGGCTCAACTCTATTCTTATTTGCAGTTGGTGCGCTATACGGCATCTTAGGTACTTTGAATTTGGCAGACATGGCAGTAAAAGTGGCGGCTTTACCGGTTGAAGATCAGGGGATTGTCGCGGCAGCGGGTTTAATGCTGTTGTTGGTGTTTGGTGTTAAAGCAGCGATGTTCCCACTTTACTTGTGGTTGCCTCAAGCTTACGCAAATACAACAGCACCCGTGGCGGCTCTGTTTGCAATTATGACTAAGGTTGGACTGTATGCCATTATCCGTGTACACGGTACTCTGTTTGGTGACAGTGCCGGTGCCTTAAGTGATCTGCATATTCCATGGGTACTTTGGTTAGGTTTAATTACTTTATTGTTTGCTGGTTTGGGAGCAATTGCTTCTAGAAAGTTGCGTGAACAAGTTGCCTATTTAGTTCTTGCTTCAGTAGCGACGTTGTTAATTGGTATAGGAATCAACAACCCAGCATCCATGTCAGCAACCTTATTCTATTTGATTCACTCAACCTTAATCGCAGGAGCGTTCTTTCTATTGGCGGACTGGATTCGTCAAGGTCGTGGTGAGGTCGAAGATGAATTTACCCGCTCTTATGCGATGCCAAAAGCCATTATTGTTGGAAGTGTCTTTATGTTTGCCGCAGTCGCAATGTCAGGATTGCCACCATTGTCAGGCTTTATGGGTAAATTGATGATTCTATCGTCAGCATTGAATCATCCAGCCTTCTTTTGGATTTTAGCGATTGTTTTATTAGCTGGTCTATTTATGATCATTGCGGTTGCTCGAGCGGGTTCTTTACTGTTCTACAATGTATTACCGAAAGAGGTATGCCATACGGTAGACAATAAAGAGGTATGCACTACGCCAGAGAACCTAAAGCTAAAAGGCGCGTTATCCGTATTTGGATTGCTATCAGCCGCGGTGTTATTAGTGGTCTTTGCTAATACTTTCCATAGCTTTACCGATTCGGTTGCCCAACAATTGAGTCACAGTGAAACCTATCAATATCAAGTGCTGCATGTTGAACCCTTGAGTAATTCGCGTAAAGAGTTAGTTGAATGAAAAAATTATTACCGCACCCCATTTTAAGTTTTACGCTGTGGTTAATTTGGCTACTGCTAAATAATACGGTTGCACCTGGTCATATGTTGTTAGGTGCCATTCTTGCGATTATTATTCCAATTTTAACGTCTAGTTTTTGGCCAGAAAGGGTCTGCATTCGTCACTTTCCAACTCTGTTGAAGTTTGTTGGTATTGTCTTGTGGGATATTTTGATTGCCAATGTGATTGTTGCTAAATTGATTTTGGGTAACAAAGATCGTTTACAGCCAACTTTTATGTCGATCCCTTTGGATTTAGAGCATCCGCTTGCGATTAGCTTATTAGCGAATACCATTTCACTGACACCGGGTACGGTATCGTGTGATGTGAGTAAGGATAGAAAGACATTGTTGGTTCACGGTCTAGATGAAGATGATCCTATGGTAACCATTAATGAAATAAAAGAACGCTATGAGCAGCCCTTAAAGAAGGTTTTTGAGTCATGTTAGAACTGAGTTTAGAGATAGCTTTTTTATTGGTCTCAATAGGCCTGTTATTGAGTTTCTATCGTCTTATTAAAGGGCCAAGTGTGCCAGATCGAGTATTGGCTCTAGATACGCTATACATCAACAGCATTGCTATTTTGGTTTTAACAGGCCTGTATTTGGATAATACTGTGTATTTTGAAGCGGCACTGTTAATTGCAGTTATGGGCTTTGTGGGTACGGTTGCGTTCAGTAAATACCTGCTACGCGGCGACATTATGGAATAGCCAAAGAGGAAAATGTGATGAGTGAATGGACAGAGTGGCTTTTGGCTTTATTGGTAATGGTAGGTGCGATCTTTACATTGATTGGATCGATTGGACTTTATAAATTACCGGATTTCTATATGCGTCTGCATGGTCCAACTAAGGCGAGTACCTTAGGTGTGGGGGCGATATTAATCGCTTCCGCAATCTATTTCAGTGTCAAACAGCAAGCGGTGAGTCTGCATGAGATACTGATTACGTTATTTCTATTTATTACCGCGCCAATCGGTGCACATCTCATGGCAAAAGCCGCGATTCACATTCATACCAAACAGCATAAAAAAACCAAACAGTTTGATCCAAAAATTGATTAATGAAATTGTTTTGTTAACTAGAAGTGGGTTAGATAGAGTCTAAGATAATGGAGAAGGGGGAATGGCTAAACCGGTTTTAACTATTTGAGTGTTAAGAAACCGGTTTAGTTATTAGCGAGTAATTATTACCCCGCTTTTTTCACTGCTTTTTTAGCTGCTACTTTTACTTTTTTCTTGCTAGAAAGTCCTTTTTTCATCACTTTCTTAGTGGCTGCTTTGATTACGCTTGAAGCAGCTTTCTTTTTAATATCTTTTTTAGCAACGGCTTTCATTGTTGCTTTTGTTGCTGCTTTTTTTACTAGTTTTTTCTTAAGTGCTTTTGCCATGATTGATCCTTTATAGTTTTACTTTATTTGAATTTTTCATAACTAATGGTAATAAGTTATGTGTATTATTATGTCTTTTTTTATAGAATATTACAATAGAATATTACTATTGGTAACTATAAGGATGTTTTATTAATCTTAAGAACTAAATATAATGTACAATTCTTTTTTAAGGCGATTGTCATGAAATTGGCATTTTGGAATTTCTTTTTAGGTAACAGAATATGACTTTTATAGAATTTAAAAAACAGCTCTTGGATGCTGAAATTTCGTTACCGAAATTCAGTAAATTGATTAAAGTCAGTGAAAAAAACTTACAATCTTATAAAAAGAAAGGTGAAGTGCCGAACCCTATTGCGGTGGTTGTGACTTGTTTTGTTGAAATGCAAAAAGCAGGTTTGGATTATCGGAAAATCGTCAATGCACTTGAGCTTCAGGCGAAAACCAAAAAAGGGGTGGGCTTTGCTAAAAAGAAAGAGATTAAAGAAGAAAACCTGCCTGAATAAAAATTAATGAATTTAATTAAAAAAAGCGATGTAAAAACTTTAGTTTTACATCGCTTTTTTTATATTGAGTGTTTAGATAATTACCCTGAATACTGATCACGTTTTAGTTTTTCTAAATAGGCTTTTCTTTTTTCTGGTGGTAAAGAAGCCAGCATCTGCTGAAGTTTTGCTTTCTGTTGAGCTGCAAAATCAACATTTGCTTGTTTTGGTTTAGTAATCACACCGCGTTTTTCTAAACTTTTACGCTCCGCAATTTTGTCGATTTTCTCTTTCATAGTAGCAGCAGTAAACGGTTTAACAATATAACCATCTACACCCGCCTGAGCGGCTTCTAGAATTTGGCTACGCTTTTGTTCAGCTGTAATGAGCATGAAAGGCATGTCTTTAAAGTTTTCGTCCGCTCTGACCTTTTTAAGAAGTTCAATTCCGGTCATTTCAGGCATATTCCAGTCACTTACAATAAAGTCATACTTACCTGTTTGAATCATTGGCCAGGCCTTTGATCCATCATTTGCATCATCAATGTTTACAAACCCGAGCTCTTTTAACAGGTTGGTTACAATTCTGATCATGGTAGAGAAGTCATCTACTACCAAAATGTTTATATTTTTATCGATCGCCACGTTGAGATTTCCAAAATTAAGTTGAATGGTTTCATTATATGGGCAGATGAATGTATATCAATAAAAAACATACGTTCTTTAGTCTCAATGCCCATTTAACGGGTGATTAAATATTTCAAAGCAATAGTTATGCCTGGTAATTATGTCACTATAGCTGTAAATCTAAAATGGAGTCCTATTTAGATAATTGGAATCGCTGTTTTATCAACGACTTTTCTTAATACAAAACTGGTATGAACTCCGCTAACGCCTTTAATTTGTGTGACATGATTGAGTAATAGGTCTTGATAAGCTTCTAAGTCTTTAACAACTACTTTTAGTTGGTAATCTGCAGTTTGCCCCGTGAGCAGTAAACACTCTAAAACATTCGGCAGTTTTTTTATGGCCTCTTCAAATTGAGAAAACCGTTCCTTAGTGTGTTTATCCATAGAAATATGCAGTAATGCCATCAAATCTAAGCCTAATTTTTTGGCATCCAGCAGACTGCGATAACCAATAATCACGCCAGACTCTTCAAGTGCTTTAAAACGTCTTAAACAGGCAGAAGGTGATAATCCTATCTGATCTGCTAACTCCTGATTAGATAAACGACCATTGTTTTGCAAGGCGTTTAAAATGGCTTTATCAAAGCTATCTAATTGCATAGTCACTCTTTATTGATTTTTAATTCTAATTTTTAAGTTTATTTTAATATAAAGTTGCATAATTTTCTATTTAACTAGAATAGTTTGCAATAAAAAACCGGATCTTATAAGTACAATAGACGGTAATAGAACTAAACTCTGCAAAGAAGTAGAAGCCATGATGAATCCGAATAAATATCGCCGTACACCCACTCCAGATTTACCAAATCGACAGTGGCCAAATAATCACTTAACGCATGCGCCTATTTGGGTAAGTGTGGATTTGCGTGACGGTAATCAAGCTTTAGCAAATCCAATGAATGTCGATCAAAAGTTGGCACTTTGGAATCAGTTAGTAGCATTGGGTTTTAAAACCATTGAAGTTGGATTCCCATCAGCCAGTCAGTTGGAGTTTGATTTTACTTGCCGTCTGATTGAAGAGAACTTAATTCCAGATGATGTCACGATTCAGGTATTGGTTCAGGCGCGTGAACACCTTATTGAACGTACCTATGAATCGTTAAAAGGCGTGAAACAAGCTGTTATCCATGTCTATAACACCACCTCTATTGTGCAGCGTGAAAATGTCTTTGAAAAGTCAAAAGATGAAATTAAAGCGATGGCAGTGCAGGGGGCAAAGTGGGTTCAGGAATATGCTATTAAAGCGTCTGAACAGAATCCAGATTCAAATTGGATATTCCAATACTCACCAGAGAGCTTTTCGCAAACTGAAACTGATTATGCCGTTGAAGTTTGTCAAGCGGTGATGGATGTTTGGCAACCAACACCTGAAAACAGATGCATTTTGAATCTGCCTGCTACGGTGGAATCTACTTCTCCAAATCGCTTTGCAGATCAGGTTGAATACTTTATCAATCATTTGCAGAATCGTGAATCTGCTTTGATCTCTATTCATACACATAATGATCGTGGTTGTGCCGTTGCTGCTGCTGAATTGTCACTATTGGCTGGGGCTGATCGTATTGAAGGAACCTTGTTAGGAAATGGTGAGCGTACTGGAAATATGGATATCGTTACCTTGGCAATGAATTTGTTCAGTGAAGGCATTGATCTAGAATTGGATTTGTCTCAGCCTAATAAATGGGTTCCAGTAGTAGAAGAGGTGACTCAGATTCAAACCCATCCTCGCCATCCTTGGGTGGGTGATGTGGTTTATACCGCTTACTCGGGTAGTCACCAAGATGCGATTCGTAAGTGTTTGTTAAAGCAACAACCGGATGCGCCTTGGAATGTGGCCTATTTACCGATTGATCCTAAAGACTTAAACCGTGATTATGAAGCGATTATTCGAGTCAACAGTCAGTCTGGTAAAGCGGGATCGGCTTTTGTATTGGCTCAAGAGTACGGTTTGAATCTACCAAAATGGGTGCAGTTGGATTTTGCACCAATCGCGCAACGTTTAGCTGAAAAGCAGGGTGGTGTGGTCAGCCATAAAGATCTGTTTAATGCGTTTTCTAGCCAGTATGAGTTGGATAGCACAAGTATTGAAATTAATCACTATCAATTGGATCGACAGGGCGATTTAGAGCATCTTTCTATTGAAGTAAATGGTGAAACATGGAAAGGGACTGGAAACGGAACTTTGAGTGCTTTATGTGACGCGTGGCATAAACGGACTGGGCATACAGTGGACGTGATTGATTATGCGGAACATGCACTGCATACTTTGGATGAAAGTCCTAATGGTGAGCAGGGTAAAAATGCTCAAGCGATGGCGTATGTCTATTTGCAGCAAGACGATCAACGTGCAGTGGGAGTCGCGATAGCTAAAGACACGGTTTCAGCGATGGTGATTGCCTTATTGAAAGGCTTAGAATCTAAGTCGTTATAAACTTGAATTTAAAACTGAACAGGCCTGCTTGGATTGAAATTTAAGCAGGCTTTTTTATGGTTTTTCAGAGTGTAGTTTAAACTCGCAGATTCGGATAATAAGTGCAACCTAGGAAAGAGAAGCCAGTTGAGCTAAACTCAAAGGCTTTTCCCGACCAAGAGATAAGCACATGAAATATAGTCAACTGACTGAAGGTGAACGATACCAG
>JAYENR010000236.1:0-5081 GCA_034722175.1 Pseudomonadota bacterium
ACCAAGCATCAATCTCAACTTACATTCATGTTAATGATGTGGCTAACTTATTTTCTTTATGTATTCAACATCCCACAAAAGCTAAAAATCAGGTTTTTATTGCTTCAAACGACTGTCTGCAATCTGAACTGGTAGAATCCATTGCCTCTTATCATAAGGTTTCACCGCCTACATTAAGATTACCTAAAATGCCTATTCGTGCAATTAGCCAATTATTTAACCTACTGCCTATTCGTTTTCCGCTTAATGAAAGTCGTATTGATTCTTTGACTTCTCAAGTTGAATTCAGTCACGCAAAAGCACAACAACTCGGTTTTAAACCGGAAAACCCAGTACCGATTCAAATCATTTCATTTCTGGAACAGAATTCAGATAGACAGCCGAACTAATCAATGACAAATATTGATAAAAAACTTTTGAAAACATACAAGGAACCATTATGCGCTATTTAGTAAGCGGTGCGACGGGGTTTGTTGGACAAGCTTTAACCCAATCCCTAACGTCACAAGGCCATGAAGTTCATGCACTAGTTAGAAATACACCGGCTAAATTACCAAAAGGCGCTACCCCTTTTACAGCCGAGTTCAGCAAAGAGGGTATAAACCATGATACAAGCCTTAGTGACTCGGATAACGCCAGACAAGCGTTACTTATCAGCCAGTTATTAAATGCTTTAAAAGAGGTGGAAGTCGTTATTCATACTGCGGCGCGTGTCCATGTCATGAATGAAACAACCACGGATCCATTATCAGAATTTCGAGCCATTAACCGTGATGCAACACTCTTATTAGCAAGCTTGGCTGCACAAGCAGGTGTGAAACGCTTTGTGTTTTTAAGCTCAATTAAAGTGAATGGCGAAAATACAGCATTTGGCTCCCCTTTTACAGCCGACGATACGCCTAACCCTAGCGATCCTTATGGATTGTCGAAACTTGAAGCCGAACAAGGTTTATTTGAGCTCAGCCAGAAGACGGCGATGGAAGTGGTCATTATTCGCCCCCCCCTTATTTATGGGCCGGGCGTAAAAGCCAATTTTGCTGTCATGATGAAGTGGGTCAAACTCGGCATTCCACTCCCATTCGCTTCTGTTAACAATCGGCGCTCACTGGTTGCGCTTGATAACCTAATCGATTTTATTGAGCTGTGTGCCTCACCCACCCTCTCTCCAAAAGCCGCCAACGAGGTGTTTTTAGTAGCCGATGCCACCCCGGTTTCAACTCGAACACTGCTTCAAACCATTGCGAAGGCGTATGGTCAAAAAGCGCGTATTTGGCCTTTTCCCGTCACAATCATGAGAATGGGTGCGGCCTTACTTGGTAAAAAAGCCTTATCAGAACGTTTATTTGGCAACCTGGAATTGGATGCCAGCAAAAATAAAAAACTATTATCATGGCAAGCCAAAACCAGCATGATGCAACAGCTCCAAAAGATGGTAGGAAAAGACTAAACTGATAAGTGATGCATTGATTTACAGGCTTAAACGCCACCCAAGTTTAGACGATGACTTGGCTCAAAAAAACACCACCCGCCATAAGCGCCAATAAAAACAGCAAAGCAGGGCTGAACTTATTTAAAATTGGATAAATAAAGACTGTTAAAAATAGGGGCATGGCAAACCATGCGGACCAAGCAAACCGATCTGAATAGTTTGCCCAGCCAAACAGCCAAAATGGAATTAACAACAGTAAATACACCTTTAGAACGGGCTTCAACCTCGCAAGCCACTGCGTTTTATGAATCACATCTAATTGCTGTGCAATAAAGTATAAAGCTAATGGAAAAATTGAAAATATCGCAAATTCGATTCTGACCCCATTTTCATACTCGGCATCCGTTCGATACCCACTGATTGCTTGATAAATGGACAAACCTGAAGCGGAAGAGAGCATTTCAATCAATATTTCAGTTGCCCCTGCGATATATAATGTAAACAAAATAAGTGACAACCCAACCACCAGATTAAAACTTAAAAACACGCCAGAAAGGAATGCCAAAAACATCAATGCAGACGTATGAAAACTGATGGCAAACAGCGCCCATAGTAGCGATTGATAATATCGCCCCTGCAATAAAGAAATGGCAACCAGTAGGACAAATAAAACACTAATGGATTGACGCAGAACATTGATTTGTGCGCCCATGAAAAATGGCGAGATCAGCATTAACGTCATAAAAATTAACATCCACTTCATTGTTTGAACTTGATGGTAATTTAAAAAAAGCGCCATGCGCTTCGCGACATAAATGGTTAATACAAACTGAATGGCTGAAACCACGGCAAGGTATTGAGTGGTTGACAGGTGCAATCGAGCTAGGGAAAACATCAGGTAATCAAACCCGGGTTCAACTTTATGAATCAGACACTGACACCCCTTGACTAACTCATACATTGCACGATAAACCCGCGTATCAGTTCCTAGAAACTCACTTCGCTGCCCCACTAAAACAACAAAAACGGAAACGAACAGAAAAGACAATAGAACGATTAGAAACCGTTGTAATTGGCGAACTTCGACTTGTGATGAATGAGACATATATTAATTGACTCTATTTATTCAATTTTAAGGATACAAAAACGAGTCTTTTTAAAAACTTTAAAACAGAGAGGCTACTGTAAACGAATCTTGTTTGGGAAGAGATCAAACCCTGTTTTGTTATGTCACTATAACTTTGAAGTTCACCTTTTTCCATTTGCAAAAGATTGGAAGCCAGCCCTGCTTCACCATAGGCCTTTTTAAATACAAAAGCCAACGGCAATGAAAATTTATAACAGGCCTGTTCAGATAAACAGACCTGCAACCAAAGCAAATAATCTTCACAATAATATTGCCCATCTTTGAATCTGTGATTAAGCGACCTTTTGAGCATAACACTGCGCGTAGAAAATACATTTTTGAGCAGTAACTGCTTAGGGTGAACGATAACGGGAGGAGTGACTTCCTCGATTCGTGTTTCGGTGAGCATTTCTGCCTGATTGTAAAGCTCGGAATGTCCGGTCATAGCCACCTCAGGGTGACGAGACATCCAGTCATACTGAATTTCAATTTTCTGACTATGCCAAGCGTCATCGGCATCTAAAAATGCAATATAATCACCTATCGCGTGCTTCCACCCTGTATTTCTAGCCGTTCCCGGTCCTTGGTTTGAGGTAAGCGGAATAATTTTGAGCCAACCTTTTGGATAGCAATTCTGCATGGCATAAAGCAGCTCCAAAGTGCCGTCCTCACTGTAGTCGTCGACCAACACCACTTCAGCTACGGAGTGTGTTTGATTAGCAACAGACAAAACAGCCCGCTCAATTGTATCTTGACATTGAAAACATGGAATAACAACACTGACGGGTGCAGGATTATTTTTCAACGATCGACTCCAGCTTCTTAATCGCATCAACCCCACTTTTCTGTAATAAAGGAATTTTCTCACTTAACTGCTGTTTTAACGTCTCTTCATTCGCCATTAACCAGTCAAATTTTGTCACTAAACTCTGTGTGCTCAACTCATTGGTAGGCAATACTGGGGTGTCCTCACCAAATAAATCCACATTAATGCCTTTCGCTTTAACACTGTATGAAATCGATATGGTTGGAACCTGCGATGAAAGTGCAGCAATGGTCGCATGCGTTCGCGCCCCAATAAAAAACCGTAATTGTCGAATGGCATACTTTAATTGTGCAGCATTAAAATCTGAAGAGATCATGCCGACACGGCCTGAAAATTGTGACAAGGTTTCCAACATCGGTGCCATGTACACAGCGTCATTATTTTTAGTACTGTGATCCAACGGGATCACATGAGGTACTAGGACGACCGAAAGTGATGTTGTATTCAGAACGTGCTTGATAAACTCGACTGTTTGCTCTCTTAATGAAGCCTGACCTTCATGCGTGTATTTTTCGATTAGAGGACTAATATTAACTCCCAATACTCCGTCACCGACCTCAGTTGGCCAAAAAGTATCTAGCGCCGTTTCCTGGTAATCCAAGTTAAAGGCTGGATCGGCCATTTTGTGAACATTATTTAACTTCAATGTCTCGGTTAAATACTTTTGCGACACAGACTCCCGCACCCAAAGCTGATGGAATCCTTGCAGATGATTTTGTATAAAAGGCACATAATCCGGTTCTTTTTCAAAAGGTCCAACCGATGCACCAAACAGCACAGACACTTTATTTTTTGACTGAGCGTACTGGTCTAATGCCACCAACAAAGAGGGTAAACGATAATCAAGCGAGTAATTATCTCCCCCCACACTCATCACAACATCAACGGATTCAATATCGGATCTGAATCGTTCAGATAATCCAAATGGCCAATGGGTTTGCTTAATAAGCTTACATGGCAAACGTTGAAAGTGCGCCCAAAACCGAGTCATCGAGGGAAACTCATCAGGAACAAATTCAACTCCGTACGACTTATATTCAGGCCATTGTTTTCTATCCGACTCAATATTATTAGACGGCACTAAAATCTCTGGCGACTCAAACACTTGATTAATCAGTTTCACCGTACTACGAACAATGGCTTCGCAACCACGATTGCTAAAACTATTTTGTCCACTTAAATAGAATCTTGTCATTTTTGAAATTTCCGAACGAGGTATTGTAAAACCTGATAACTGTAAACCAGGGTCTGTTTAGTTAAACGCTTATTTAAAAAATAGTACTTAATCTGTAAAGGCAGCATTTGATATAAGAAGTGATTAAAGTTGTTTTTTGCTTTCGACGCTTCAAACGCAGTGTGAGATTTCTCTGCAATCTTTTCTCTCAACAAATAAATTTTTTGTTTTATATCAGGCACATCATAGTCGTATGCTTTGATACGTTTTACTGGGTGCCATGCTTGGGCTAATTGAGCTTCTCGCTGTCGAATATCCAACCCTTCATGACGGTGTCGATAATTAGCTGCCTGAGACTGATATACTTTTTCAACCTTTTCTTCATTCAACGTAATTTCGTGGCTCTCTTGTCCCTGTTTCAGTATCTCTAAAATTTCAGAGTGTCTTACAACAAGGATATTACGCCCTCCAGAATCATTATGATATTCTGGCAACCAAGCATCTCCTAAGGTAACGTCTGCTGTTT
>JAYENR010000237.1:0-4988 GCA_034722175.1 Pseudomonadota bacterium
AACACTATGTGGGAAATGCTTGAAAAAGGTAAATCTGGCGATTTCTAAGCCAACCGTTCTGTTTAACTGACCAGACCTGGTCAGTTCATTTCTTAAAACCGCTTACTTTTAAGCGGTTTTTTTATGTCCTAAAATAAACTTTTTCCAGCCTACTCACCTAAAACTTTTATATACGCTCTTTTAATTATTTAATACTTAACTCCTCTCCTATAAAGACTGCTTCTTACTATTTTCAATCATCAGGAACAAAAATTAAAATTTAACTTATATTTCAACAAGTTGACAACACCACAACTCACCCAAAGTTATTGACGCATAACTTAAATTTATCATCCATCAACTAAATCAATCATACTAATAACCTATAAAAATCTTTTAATTATGAAACTCTAATATTTTAAGGCATAGTTAATCTCGAATTCAAAGCAGCCAAGCCTGCTAACTAATAAAATCAATAAAGAGAACAGTTTGATGAAAAAAACAAAAATCGCGTTAGCAGTTGCTGCTACAGCACTAATGAGCTCACAAGCTTTTGCAACAAACGGTATGAACATGGAAGGTTACGGCCCAGTTTCAACCGCTATGGGTGGAACAGCATCTGCTTATAACAATGGTCTTGGTGGAATGATGAACAACCCAGCAACAATGGGTATGGGATCTAAAGAAGGTAACAAGTTCCAGATCGCTGTTGGTGGACTGCACCCTGACATTAGCTCAGAACACGCTTCAGGAATGAAGTCAGATTCTGAAGGTTCTTTCTTAATGCCTGGCTTTGGTTACGCATCTAAGAAAGACGGGTTAACCTGGGGTGTTGGTGTTATGGCTCAAGGCGGAATGGGAACAGACTACGGCAAAGCTGACCTTACTGGTGCTTCTGGTGATCTTTTTGCATTTGGTAACTCTTTAAACAACACAGGAAACATGGACCCTGCAAACATGACTCCTCTTAGCGGCGAAACAATCCGTTCTGAAGTGGGTGTAGGACGCTTAATCGTTCCAGTAAACTATGATGTCACTGACAAACTAAACATTGGTGCATCGATTGATTTCGTTTGGGGTGGAATGGACCTACAAATGGATATGGACGGTGCTGGATTTGGTCAACTTATGGCTGGAAACGGTGGATCAGTTGGCGGAAGCATGGCCATGGGCCTTGGAATGGCTATGGGCGCAGATCCCGGACAAATTGGTGATGTAAACTGGGCACGATTCGACTTTTCTGACAACAGTGACTTCACTCAACAAGCTCAAGGTAATGGCCTTGGCGGAAAGCTAGGTTTTACCTATAAGCTTTCTCCTAAGACAAGCTTTGGTGCGTCTTACCACACTAAAACAAATATGAGTGACTTCACTGGTGATGCAACTTTATCAATGAACGTTAACATCAACGGCATGGATGATCCTATGACAATGCCCCTTACTGGTGAAATCAGTGTTAATGACTTCCAATGGCCTGAAACATTTGCAATGGGCTTCACACATAAGCCAAGTGAAAAATGGATGGTTTCAGCTGACTTTAAACGTATCGGCTGGGCTGACACTATGAAAGAGTTCTCAATGACATTCACAGCGGATGACAGTGCGACCAATGGTGATTTTGCTAACACAGTGTTGGATGTAACAATGGATCAAAACTGGAAAGACCAAAACGTAGTTATGATGGGGGCTCAGTACCAGCAGTCAGACAAACTCACACTTCGTGGTGGTATGAACATGGCTAACAACCCAGTTCCTGATGCAACATTAAACCCACTGTTCCCAGCAACTATCACTACTCACCTAACAGGTGGTTTCGGTTATAAAGTTGGTAAAACAAGTTCTGTAGATTTCTCAATGACGTTAGCTGCAAATACTTCAGATACAAACCCAATGAACAACATCACTGTTGATCACAGCCAAACTTCTTGGCAGGCGATGTACTCTTACGCTTGGGGTGTAAAAAAATAAGCTGAGTTAAACTCTCTTATTTAAATAAGAAAGCCGTGATCAGATCTCATCTATCGCGGCTTTTTTTATTTCTATCGCCATCAAAATTCCTTTTTAAAACTGATCAGGCCTGGTCAATTTCATTAATTCTTAACAATTGAAGCTTTGCTGTTTTGTATTTTTTAGGCATACTGTCTTAAATCACAGGAGAATGGTATGGCGAATATTCTAATTGCAGGTTGTGGCGGTATTGGTTGTGAACTCGGTATCAAACTGATTTCTCAAGGACATACTGTATTTGGGCTTAGACGTAATATTGATGTCATCCCCGATAAAATCCAACCCATTCAAGCAGATTTATCACACCCGATCACCGACCTTCCCAGCAATATTGACTATGTGGTTTACGCTGCCTCAGCGGGCAAACACAAAGACATCGCCTATTTTCAAGCTTATGTTTCCGGTGTTAAGCACATATTACAAGCCTTAGAAAACCAAACAATCAAGCGCTTCTTTTTTGTTTCTAGCACCTCTGTCTTTGGACAAAGTGAGGGCGAGGTTGTCACGGAAGAGAGCCCAACGGCCGATACGACTTTCTCGACACGTCGATTATTAGAGGGTGAGGAGTTAGTGAACAACCATGCATTTCCAAACACCGTCATTCGGTTTGGCGGTATTTATGGACCTGGAAGAAATCATATAATTGATTTGGTACGTGAAGGTAAAGCTCACTGTATGGAAGAGGTTTACAGTAATCGAATCCACTCAGCCGATTGTGTTGGCGTATTGGCGCATTTAATAGAAATCAATGAAGCCGATTCAAACAAGGTTGAATCCCTTTATATCGGTGTCGACAATCAACCAACCTTATCGTGTGAAGTCTATGAATGGTTGGCAGAACAGCTAAACGTCTCAGACATTGAGCACATTGAGCCCACCGAAAACAGTCGCTTAATGCGCAGTAATAAACGACTTTCTAACCAAAAGATCCGCCAGACGGGTTATGAATTTATCTACCCAACCTACCAAGACGGGTATATCGAACTAATCTAAAGTTTACGTGAAGCATCTGAATCAACGACTTCACCTTCAATCACGTTCTTTTGATCCAGAGAGTGTGGCTTTTTTGGCTGTGCTTCTGACCACTCGCCCTCGTAATATTCGCCTCGGCTATTTTGAGAACGATAATGCCCACGCATTTGAGTGCCTTTTAAGGCCTGCTTGATTAATGGCTGACGAATCCAAGGAATTAAAAACAGCAACCCTAAAGTGTCACTGATTAAGCCAGGTACAAATAGAAACACACCACCTAGAAAAATAAACACCCCTTCCATCAACTCCTGCTGAGGTGCTTTACCCGAAGCCATGGCCAACTGGGCATTCTGCATGGTCGCCAATCCTTGACTACGCATCAAGACCACACCGACAATCGCAGTGGTAATGGTGAGTAAAATAGTAGGCAGTGCACCGATGACACCCCCTACTTGAATCAATACATATAGCTCAATCAGTGGAATCAATAAAAACAGTAGAAAGAAAACTTTTAACATTCAGGTCTCATAATTGTAGTTAGTGGTTGTTTCAGGCTAAAAAGCGTTAATTAAACAAATTTTACCTGCTCTAGGCAATCTTACCAAGGGGCATGGCTGACTTTAGATAAGTTAGTCAACAAGTAAGACAAATGCCCCACCGTATTCACTCACTCACACGGTAAAAATCCATAAAAGGTAAAACAGCCTTTATCAAGTGGTATAAAATCCATCAATAGTTTAAAAATGACGATTATTTTTAATCTTCATTTTGATCATTACTTAAATTAATAAGGCTAAAAAACACCTTTTCAAGTAATGGCAATTAAAGAAATTAAGAGAGACAATGCAATGCAGACTTGGTCAAAAATGAGAACCTTTTGGACTTTATTATTTAGCTTATCCCTATTCGTATCATTCCAGGACGTTCAAGCCGATGATCTATTAGAGGTCGATGATGCTTTTCAGTTGCAAACCCCAACCGTTGAAAAGGGTCAAATCTCGGTTAATTGGAATATTGCCGAAGACTACAAACTCTATAAAGACAAAATTTCGGTCACGTCAGACAATATCATGCTGCAAGATCCGAGCTTCTCTAAAGCAAAATCCGTAGATGATCCACTTTTTGGCAAAACCGAAGTCTATAGTCACTCCGCAAATATCACAATCCCTTATTCAGCCACTGGCAATACTGCCAATTTAACCATCAAATATCAGGGGTGTGCTGACAAAATTGGCGTCTGTTACCCACCGCAAACACGCAACTTCACTATCGATCTACCCGCTTCAAATCAACAGCCTGAAAATGCTTTTAATGCTTTAGCGGGATTAAACGATTTATTAGTCGTAAACAACGGTCAACCAGAGCTACTTGAAGCCGATGAGGCCTTTCAATTCTCGGCTGAAATTGTTAACGGGCAAGTGACGGCAAACTGGAACATCGCTCACGACTATCACCTATACCAAGATAAAATTAAAGTTAAAGTAGTGGATGGTCAAGCACAGTTAGCTCAATTACAGCTACCTACTGCAGAAACCATTGATGACCCCCTTTTTGGTAAAACATCGGTTTTTCACGGTAAAATTCAAGGGGTTCTTCCTGTTTCAGAACTTTCTCAACAGGCCACCATTGAATTTGAATTCCAAGGTTGTTCGGCTTCTGCGGGGGTTTGCTACCCGCCTATGCAAAAAACCATTACGGTCAAAGCATCAGAAATCAATACCCTTTCAACAATTACACCACCCTTATCGACTGCATCAGTAAACAGCGAACTTTCTGAAACTGACCAGATTACCGATACCCTAAAAAACAGCAGTGTTTGGCTTGTCATTGGAACCTTCTTTGTATTCGGTTTACTACTGGCTTTAACGCCATGTGTTTTCCCAATGATCCCGATCCTTTCGAGCATTATCGTCGGTCAAGGTGACCGACAGCGCCAGTACATACACTAAAGACATAACAAAAGCACGGCGAGTCGTTATCTGGTCACCTTGACCGACGATAATGCTCGAAAGGATCGGGATCATTGGGAA
>JAYENR010000238.1:0-4956 GCA_034722175.1 Pseudomonadota bacterium
GGACAACCGAGAGAGTTGTGATTTGCTCTTAGACCTTAGTCGGTTACACTGCCCAAGGGCATGAAACTCGATTGCAATTAGTTGTGATTTGCTCTTAGACCTTAGTCGGTTACACTAGAGTTAATGTAAGTGTTTGAAGTAAAATGGAATTTACTATTTTTAGCCTCAGAAAAACATAAGTTGTTCTGGGGCTTTTTCTGTTGGAGCACGTTTTTTTCCATAAAAAACTTGGATTTTTGAGAACTGTTTATCGGTTATTTTGACGATTCTAATTTCACCATCGGGTGGCAGCGTCGCTTGTACCCGTTTTAAGTGAACTTGGGCATTCTCTTCGCTGGCACAGTGTCGCATATAAACACTGTATTGCATCATGGTAAATCCATCGTCCAGTAGATGTTTACGAAAATGGGTGTAATCTTTCCGGGCTTCGATGGAGTCTGTTGGTAGGTCAAATAATACAATTACCCACATGGTGTTTTGCCCTCCGAAAATCATATCAAACTATTACTCTTTCAGGAAACTTTAAAGCAATAGAATGATCAATATAAGCGAGTTTTAAATCTGCAATAAAGAGTGAGAGTGCTACCATAAATGGCATGGTTTGGTCTTTAAAGATTACCTTTTCAGCAATCAATTGTAAGTACGGCTGTTTGGTCTCTTTGTTAAGTTCCTGGCTGCTTTGGTGCAGGGTAATTTGATCGATCCAAGGACGAAAAGGTTCCATAATATCGTCGGCCAAACAATATGGGTTATATTGGTTGTGATGATTTAATCCAATACTGGGGTGAAAGCCTGTGCCAACTATGGCTCGTGCCACAACGGCTCGTATAATTGCATAACCGTAGTTGAGTTGACTATTTAGGCCATCAGCATCTGGGTTTCGTTTAAAGTTGGGATCAATCAGTGCTTTCCAGTACTTTTGGGCTGCTTGCGCTTCCATATTGGTTTTATCGGCCGATTGTACTTGATTGACCATTTTTTGAATTTGTTTATGTGGGCGATTACAACGTTTTAAGGTGTTGGCTTGTTCTGTAATTTTTGCTTTGACGATTTGTTGCCAGAGTTGTTTTTTTCGCACGGGTTTTATTTGTGTTTGTTGATAGAGGGTTTTTGTGTGCAAAGAGTGGCTGGCTATCGGTAGCGTCAAACTACTAGGCAGATGTTTAGAGTCGCAATGCACAATCACGCAGTTGTGATGCGCGCAGGACTCAATGACACCTTGTGTTAGAGTGATCTGCGGGTGAGATAGAATTATGACTCCTAAATCTTCGAAAGGTAGTTGCGCGACTGGTTTGTCTGGTCTTTCAATAATAAGCTGCGCTTGTTTTCTTTTTAGATAGCTAGGGTGGCTTATATCAATGGTGCGTTTAATCATTCTATGATTTTTCCAATGGCATTGTTACTGATTAACTGCATTTCAAACGCTTGCATTAAAGTTGAAACAGATTTACGAATCTCCTGGTTTTTATTGTCTAACGTTGAAGCGTATTGATGCCTAAGCATTATTACGTTTGTATCCGCACTGAACTTTTGAACTCGATAGTATTGTGCTTCACCCGTAGTTGACTTGGCTGAAACAAGGTCGTTTTTGTGCAGGGCAAAACAAAAGTTATGTTCTTCTAGTTGGGTGTTAATAATATTTTGTTTGTTATAGAGGCGTCTTTTGGCTTCTAATGTGGTCACAAATCGAGGTTTGTATTTTCCGCTTTCTTGATGTTTGAATATTTCAACATGATGGGTATTGCCTAAAGTCATCCATTTAAAAACATTGCCTTGTTTGTCTTTTATCCCTAGTTTGGTTTTTTCTAGTTGTAGCAGAGTGCTTTTAGATTGAATAATACGGACTCTTTTAATGGGGGTGACACCATCTTTATGCATAACGGGGTTGTCTTTTGCAAAGGCAACTTTTGCTTTACCATCGTATTTAGCGAGGTGTTTTTGCACAAGTTGTCTTACCGTTGGATCTAGAATGTTTTCAACACTTCTAGCGGAAAAACTTTCATCTAGGTTTTTACGATAAACGGCACCGACACCTTCAATAAAGCCAATACCGGTGTCTTCATGCAAAGCCCCCGTTAATTTTCTTTCGGGTGCGTGTGCAATGAGTACATTTTGGATTTTGTCATTGACCTCTGTTTTAAAGGATTCAAATATTGGATCAAGTTCTAATTTTTTTATGTGAAGTGTGCCTGGGCGTTTTTCTAACTCCTGAGCGATCCCGACAGTTGTTTTATAGAGTTGTCGATCAATACAGGCGATGACAGCCGCATCAATTGCATGATGGCGATGGTCGGCACGATCTTTTTCAGATTTATTTGTATCTATCAGGCTATTCATACCCCAGATATGTCTTAACCAGGAGGTTACTTGGCCTTTTACGGTAGTAATTTCTGCACCGAGCGTTTTTAAATAGTGTAAAGCTTCGCGGCTTATATAGCGTGTGTCTGTTAGTTGGCTATTGATAAAGTTTTTATCTAAATCATCCGTTTTTTTGTAGAAGGCATCTCGTTTATTGGCTAAGCCTTTTTTATACCAGTGAGAGATGGCCTGTTCAATCTGCTCCCATTTTTTAGCATCGTTTTCAAATGCTTCAATCGGTGTTCGCTGACCTTTGAATTGGTTTTCATTGGCTAAACAGACCACTTTATTCATATAAGAGTCATTTAGAGTAAGTGAGTAGGGCAGAATATGGTCAATTTCCACTACTCCAGTAAACAGTTGTGAAAGACTGATTTGTTGATTGCTATAAGCACAGCGTTGCTCTTGCTCCTGCCATAAACGGTATTTTAGTTTATCGGTATGAGAGGCATATTTGGATAACCCCATTTGAGGATTAGCTAGAGCGATGCTCTGAAACTGTTCTTGTGCCTGTTCATTGAGTTTGGTATTTTTATTTTGTTGTGAGGTGAAGCTTTTATAGCGTTTGGTGTTCATTTCCAGATCACGCGCCATCTCTAGGCGAATAAAATCTGGCTTGCCGTACTCTTTGATGATGGCATTTATCACGCGTTTTAATTCGTGTAGGCCTTTCATCACAATTGGGTTAGGGATTTCTGGTGGTTTCCCCAGTTTATTCTGAGATACGTTCGTTTTGACTTCATAATCATAGCCGGCACTGATTCGGGCATCTGAATAGATGTGACCTTGCTTAAGGTATGGCAGTAATTTATTGATTGCTTTTAGGGATAGATCAGAATGTTCGGGTTCAAATTCAATTAAGCATAAATTTATTGCCGTTTCCATTGGTAATTTCCAATGGTTAATTAAGCGCTGTTTTAGTGCTTTTTTTCTTTCGAAAGTGATCAAGTCCTCTTCTAACCGTTGTTGTTGCTCACTACTAAGGGCATCCCAATTAGGGTAAACTTGACGAATAGCAATGGCCGTTAAATTGCCTTTGAAAAATTTATTTCCTGCATTTTCAAAGTTCAGCGTTTGATTTTTACTTAAACCCAGTGTTTTTTTGATTTTTGCTATGGAAATTTTACTTTCGTGTTCAAACAGGTTTACAAGTTTTTGTCTGTCTGTTTCTGTTGGGTTATTCCATTGCGCGGTATAGCTATCAAAATATTTTAAGTTGTTAATATCTTGTAAATAACGATATTGCTGAAATGCCTGCCATGCCTTTTTTGCACGACTCTTTTGTGGTTCAAGTGAACATCTGCCAACCCGGTCTTTTTTGAGTTTAAGTGGTCTCTGAAAAAAGATGATTTTAAACAGTTCTTCTTGCATCTCTTCTAGCTGTGGGTAATACTTTTTCTGTTGGTTAAGAATTGCCCAAAATTCATCTTTATACATTTGTCGATCAGTTCGAAGAGTGCCACCATCTCTGACACGGTTTCGCTTGACCTGACCATCAGGAAGTTTATTCAAATACTCACCTAGCGTACGGCACCCCGCGTTGTGGATTTGAGTTTTTAAAACGGCAATATCTTGCTTGAAAGCACTCTCTTCTTTATCCGTTTCTTCACCTTCATCTGAAAAGATGGCAAGCGTATCAGGATCATCGACCATATCACCAAGAAGTGTTTTGCGGTTACTTTGAAAACCACGTCGTTGAACGAGATGCAGTAATACTCTTCCTAACTCATGTTCAGAGAGTTGTTCATCTAATGCTTTACTTCTAAGGAAATAAGGGTCGCTTAGACCATTTAAGATGGCTTCTGGTTGAGAGTTGTTTTTTAAGCTTTGGGGTAAGAAGTTTAGAGAGATCAAGAAATTTAACATTCTTTGCTTACGACGCGAACGGCGTTGAATGATCCTTCTGGCCATACGTGCATTTCGTCGAGCTTGGTTTTTAGGTGTTGGGGTTTTATCTTCAACAGAACGTTGAAAGATTCGCACGCCTAAATCAATTAATTTTTCAGGCTGCTTATTACCATTTGCTGAAAATAAAGCCCAGCCGATTGAGTTGGTTCCTAAATCTAATCCTAAAATTGTCTTGTTCATATTCGATAACTCTGGTAAATTACTTACTGAATAGTGTAACCGACTAAGGTCTAAGATTTAACTTTTCATACCAAGAAATACTTGTTTCGTAGGCCACGCTTTTACGCGACCTAGCCTCTCTCAATGGGAGGCTTATTTTTTTCTACCCTCTCAATAATTCTTTATTGATTGTTGTTCAAACCCCTTCAAAAACTTTTTTAAGCCCAACAGGCCTGCTTACTTTAAACTCTCGGTTGGCTGATGCGGAATCGCCATCACCTCTTTTAGATAGTCGAGCATTTCAGGGCTATCCCAAATGCTGCCTGCGTTTAGGCTATAACGTATCATGCCATTGGCATCGACCAAAAAACTGCTTGGAAAAGCAAAGATATTCCATTGCTTGGAAACTTCGCCATCGCTATCCAATAAAATTGGAAAATCGACTTTCACTTCTTTTACAAATTCTTCTAGCAAAGGCCGAGTGTCTTTGTAAGAGATGGACACCATGGCAAATTTATCTTCGTCCAAGTG
>JAYENR010000239.1:0-4900 GCA_034722175.1 Pseudomonadota bacterium
CCGTTAACTGCAGACACTTTTTTGTCCGTACAGTAGTTTGCTGAGATGGAGACATAATCTAAGTCTGAGTATTCATTTAGAATCCAAGGAATGATTTTATCTGCCGCATTGGTCACCATGTTGTGACCCGAAGCATCACCAGTGGTAAATTCCAAACGCAGGTAAATCAAGTTGCCGACCACTTGATGATGCGTGTCCACTAATTTAGCAAAACGACTGGTTTGAGCAACCACCGCCTGAATGTCATCATGGCGAGCTTCAATTTCTCGTAAACGTTTTGCAGCGACACCGGCATTGGGTGCTTCTAATAAGATAGAGCGAGTCATACGTTCATCAACTACGGTGACGCGGATGCCACCTGCATGAGCTGAAACACGTGCCCCACGGGCAACGGATGGCCAGAGCGGCGTTTCATAGGTAGCCATTGGCACCATCAGATCATCGGTTTCAACATCACCGATGAGTTTAAAAGGGCCAACAGACTCCATTGGAATTGAGGCAGATGTAGTATGAGCTTGAGCGTTTGAATTTGTCATGCCTGATATTATAAAGGACGAGCAGGGTTCCTGTTATAAAAAAGCAGAAAAGTCGTTGAAAGGGCTTGAAAGTCATTCAAACGTCGCTATAAATGCTTTATCTGAAAAAGATAACTATTAAGAACTTATATAAAAGGTAATAACATGACTTTAGCAACGGCTCGTCACATCCTAGTAGACTCAGAAGAAAAATGTAATGAATTAAAAGAGCAAATCGCAAACGGTGCCGACTTTGCTGATGTTGCAAAAGCCAACTCAAACTGTCCATCAAGTGCAAATGGTGGTGACTTAGGTCAGTTCGGTCCAGGGATGATGGTTCCAGAGTTCGATAAAGTGGTTTTCAGCGCGGATGTTGGTTCGGTTGAAGGGCCAGTTAAAACCCAGTTTGGTTATCACTTGTTGGAAGTCACAAGTCGCAGCTAATTGAAATACCGTTTTTAGATTAAAGCGGTAGGTTCAAACTAAGAGCCCCGATGAATGAGCGTGTTCATCGGGGCTTTTTTGTGTAAGTCGAAAATTTATAATGATAGGACGTTATACAAAGGCTTGCAGTACGGTTAGTCACAATAGTTTAAAAAGCTTAACGAGTAAGTGCTTAGTTCTGGGTTGTTTATTTTTTATGAATAAACATCAAATTAAGTATCCTGTACGCTTCAAATCATGCCTTTTTTCTGAGCTCCTAACCCAATTAGATAGAATCCACCAATCACAGCAATAGGTAACCAAATATCATTGATCTCACGTAGCGCATTGACGACAACGGGGGTGACAAATGAGGTGATAAAGGCAAAACCAAAAGCACAAAATAGTACAAACAGGGTGATTTTTAAAAAGAACTGCATTGCACCGATCTGCTTTTTAAATGCACTCATAATATTGTCACCATAAATAACAAGTAATGTCGCAGCCATAGAAAGTCCAATTTCACTTAGGTAAGGTTTCATCCAACCTGCAACGGTGCTTAAAAGATCGGTAACAAAAGATAAGTCCATAGTATCCTCGAGCTATTTGATTTAGTTTGTCGTTATTGAAACATATTTCGGATGGATTCGGAATTGTTCAATCGACATAAAAAAAGGGCTTAAAAGCCCTTTGATTATTTATGATCTTTATCGGTGATCTAATCGATTAATTCGGACTCTGTCGTTTGTCCTTTTGGTGTAAAGGTAAAGGTCTGGCCTGCAATAGAAGCTTCATACATTAAACCACCTTTAATAATGATAAAGGTAGCCATGCCTTTGTAGTAATGTCCGGCAGTTTTACTGTCATCCTGGGTTAGTCCTGCAGAGGCACCCACCCCTTTAGTTGAGGCTTCAGCAGTTGCACCAGCAGTAATGACTGCGGCAGAAGCCTGGGCAGAAAACTCAAAACTGCCACTGGTAAAGTCGTCATAAGCACGTTTATCTTGGAAGAAGATGATTTGACTGTATGCTTGTCCACCTAGTTGAAAGCCATAACTCACTTGCCATAGTTCAGAATCGCCCATGTGTTTTAGACCTTTATAAACTCGGCCTTGTCCAAATGCACCACCAATTCCAATTCCAGCTTTACCGATGGTAGGGAAAACGGCAAACCCGTAAGCATCTGCAAAGAAATCTTTGGATTGATTGGCATTATGAAAACGCTCAACGGTTGCATTGTATTGGTCAGCGGTAGCTTGGGTGCTAAATAGACCAAATGTGAATAAGGTCACTAATAACAGTTGGATGGTTTTTGTCATATCTAATTCCTTTTTCAAAATGACCAGGCCTGTTGAAATGGGTAAACGCTTTGAGCAAACATGCATAGATCATAGGTAATTCATTTACATTTATTATAGTGATTTTTAAGTGGGACTACAGTGTGATTGTTTAATAAATACTTGAGATAGGGTTTCAACTTGAGTAACGGGTTCTATATTTAATCCGATTTAATGGGGTTTTAATTGCGTTAGAATGGATTTAATTTATGGTGATTTTTATTTTGTAAGTAGGCCAGTCTGCTTTATTGAGAGTGTGTATGTTTAAAAAAGTGTTTTCAAGTTTGATTGGTATTATTGGTTTAGCGTTGGCTTTCAACCTCTCTGCCAAAACCGCAGCAGTGGCGATGCCGGACCAATATAGTGCAAAAGTCGCCAAGCAAGTATTGATGGGAGGTGGTAATGCGGTAGATGCCGCGGTGGCGGCAGGGTTTGTTTTGGCGGTGACCTACCCTGAGGCAGGGAATTTAGGCGGGGGAGGCTTCATGACCTTATATACTCCGACCTTACAAACCTATGAACCGGGTACTTTAGCTGTGCAATTTTTAGATTACCGTGAGAAAGCCCCTAAAACGGCATTTCGCGACCTGTATTTAGATAAAGATAAACAAGTGATTCCGTATCGTTCTTTGGTAGGTTATCAAGCATCGGGCGTGCCGGGAACCGTTATGGGGTTATGGCAGGTACATCAACGCTTTGGTTCCAAGCCGTGGAAGCAGTTACTGCAACCTGCGATTGATTATGCTTTGAAGGGGTTTGAGGTATCGGAACAATTAGAAGGTACTTCAAACTGGTTCCAAAACTGGATTGCAGATAAGTCTAAAGAACCGTTAAATTTTGCGGAGTACTTTGGACAGTTAAAAGCAAACACGGTCTTTAAACAGCCAGAGTTAGCTTTGACTTTGACAAGGATTGCTAGACAAGGTGCGGATGATTTTTATCAAGGAAAAACCGCTGAACTATTGGTGAAAGAGATGCAGGACAATGATGGGCTTATCACATTAGATGACCTCAAAAGTTATCAAGCTAAGTGGCGTGACCCTGTTGTTGGGCAGTGGCAAGATCGCACCATTGTCTCGGCACCACCACCGAGTTCGGGGGGGGGTAGCGATTGTTCAGTTATTAAAAATGCAACAGTTATTAAAACCAGAGCTACAAGCGGCATTAAAACAGGCCAAAAAAGAGGGGATTCCAGAGCAAGTGATAAAAACCCACTTTTATGCAGAGTTAGAAAAACGTGTTTATGCCGATAGAGCCCACTTTTTAGGCGACCCTGATTTTATTCAGGTTCCAGTTAAAACCTTAGTTTCAGATGAGTATATTACTAAACGCAGTCAAACCGTTTTGATGGATGAAATTTCTGATTCAGAAACGATTCGTCATGGAAAAATTGAGACACCTGAAACGACCCATTTTTCAATTATGGACTCTTTAGGCAATGCCGTTTCAAATACCTACACCTTGAATATGCCATTCGGCAGTGGCGTGGTGATTCCGGGTGCGGGCTTTTTAATGAACGATGAGATGGATGATTTTTCTACCAAACCAGGAGTGGCCAATGTGTTTGGCGTAGTGGGGGGTAAAGCCAATGAAGTTGCGGCTGAAAAACGTATGCTCTCATCCATGTCGCCGACGATTGTTTTAAAAGACAATGACATTGAAATGGTGGTCGGTACGCCGGGTGGATCGACCATTATTACTTCGGTGTTTCAGACGATTATTAATGTCGCAGAAGAGGGAATGACCGCACAACAAGCCGTGGATGCGCCACGTGTCCATCATCAGTTATTGCCAAAAGATCAAATCGCTTATAACCCAGAGTTACCAGAAACGGTAAAAGAGGAACTGCAAGCGATGGGCTATAACCTAAAAAAGAATAACTATATGGGCGATGTGCAGCTTATTTTAAAACAAGATCAAAAACTAACGGCCGCATCAGATCAACGTGGCCGTGGCGTTTCTGAGGTGTTTGAGGTTGAGTCTTTTTAAGGCTTGTCACTTACTTCAGCAGACGTATTTGCTGAACTTGGATTTCTGTTATTGGCAATCACGGCGAGTTTTTTACGGTAGACAGCAATACTGTGGTCGCTTAATAAGTGGGTCCAAGAGAGACGGTTCATAAAGAACAGTCCTTTCAAACGGTAGTAGAGTGATACCGAGTACAGCAGCTTTACTTTTTCAAACTGGCCTTTAGGAACGTTCTCTAGATAACGCATATCTCCACCATGTAAATAGCCGCCAAAGTTTTCTAATAGGCCAGTTCGCCATTTACTGCCCACTCGTGGAAGAAATTGAGTGAACCAGCCTAGAACGGATACAAACGTATCCCCAGGCGGAAGCATGGTGACGGCATCAGCGGCATTGACCACTCGGTAAATCGGGTCTTTAATTCCACCGACCCACTCCGTATCACCGACACGAGGGCAACCAAAGGTGTAGCAGGCCGCTATTTTACCTTGATGGTCAAGTGCTTTGGTCGCAACGGTGGCTAAAGCACCACCCAAACTATGACCGGTAATAAACAGCAATTTATCTTTGCAGTCATCTTGATCCAAGCGTTTTTTGACGTCGTCTGCAATTAATTCATAAGCTTCTTTGAAACCTTGGTGGATAAAACCACCTGTAT
>JAYENR010000240.1:0-4816 GCA_034722175.1 Pseudomonadota bacterium
ACATGGTGCGGTATCAACATTCGCCGAAACTTTTAAAACACCACAGACCCAACTAGAAAAGGATATAAAACATGAAAAAAGCAAATAACCAAAATTCAAAACTGTATTACGTGGCACACGACTCAGGAAACCACATTGGGAAGCAGTTATCCCCAAGCTTCTCAAACGCTCAAGATGCCAAAAACTGGCAATCAGCCTACCAAGGTATAGAAAAAACCTATTGTGTGGCGTTAGAGGCACTTTAAACAGAATTGGTGCGTTCTAGGTTAGCTACTGAAAAGGGATTATCCACCCCCGACCGCACCACCTTATTTAAAACCGTGGATAGAAAGCTGGGAGGCTTTTTTATGATACCTAATGAAGAAGTTTATCTTAACGAATTTATTGAGCTATCAAACGATGTATCAGGAATTTCAATTTCAATTCAAAAAATAGTCAGGCTACATGAGTTAGGGGTATTTGAACTATTCTTCAAACATGAACCGATAAGAGGCTTTGAAAATGGAAAGCAGTGTTTCATTGATGAAACGAAAGCATACCTTACAAAAGTTACTCAAGAACTGAATGATGACCGTACTATTGAAACTAGAATTGAACGTATTAATTCGTTTTTGTTAAAACCTTATGATGAATACAAAGTATTCAAATTCTGGCCAAATAAAAACACAAAGGCTGTTTCTATCGCCTCGGTATCACATATCATTTTTGATGGTGAAGTACACAGCCTTTTACAGCCAGTCCAGAAAAAATTAATTTCGATAACCAAAAAAAAGTACCCCTTATCGAAAATAGAATTAACCCTTCCGGTAAGACCAAGTCCTATAAAGACTCACCTAGTCCAAAAGGTAGGAAGCCGCAACCCCTCAGAAAGAATCTATCTAAAAGGGAAAGATGTTCAAAGATATTTTAAAAAATACTATGGTGTTGAAATCCCATTAACCCCTAATTCATTAATCAAAACAGAACGAGTAAATAATTTTGCTCAACACAATGCTTCTAAAAAAAGTGAGGCAGAAGAGAAACTATCATCTAAAACTATTTGTGAAGAGATGAAGAAAAAATTCGAACGAAATAAAAAATTGTCATTTACAGGAATGTGTAAGGATTTAGGCAGTAAATATGGAGTGAGTGAAAAAACAATTCAAAGAAGAATTGAAAAGGAATGCCCTGATTTAAAGAAAAAAATTCAAGAAAAAAAATAATCTCAGACACACTCAAATCCCGTTATTCATAGGCATGGACGTACTAGACAGACTAACAGACACTCTATGCCCCTCCTTTAGTTTGTCCATATCTAAATCATAAATAATCCATATCAACGCTAAAGCAAGACAGCATTAGCGAAAAATATATTTAATGATATGGAGTACTCAAAATGCCTAATCTAGAAAAACAACAACTAACCCATCTCACAGAAAAACAAGTCCAATCAGAGTTTGGAATTCCTCACAACTCACTTAGAGCAAGCCGAACAACAGGCCTGTTATGGGGAAAGAAAGCCCCCTCCTTTCTCAAGCTATCCCACAAAGTTTTATACAAGCGTGAAACTATCGAAGATTGGTTCAATCAATTCGAAGAGGTGAACAATACAGCCGAAGTAAGAATGGGGGTGTAGTAATGGAAAACGCCATTCAAACAGTAAATGACGTTAGGGTGACAACTAACGATTCTACACCAAAAAAGTTAATCAAGCCTAATGAGGCAATCAGAGAACTACACTACCTGTATTTAAGATCAATCAAGGGTAAACGACTATCCCACAAAAGGGCAAATGATGACCTAACAACAGTAGCATCAACAGCGAACCTATCAAAGATACGCTCTGATTATGGCATCAAAATAGAGAATAAATGGATAAGAAAAAAACCACCACAGAAGAGTTATAAGGAGTTTTGGCTAGAAGATGAAAACCTAATAAAAGCAGAAAAATTACTTCATTCATGCGGGCTAGTTTAGCCCCTTAAAAATTAATACCTCCCCAGTTAAACATGGAGGGTATAGCAATTTTAGGGGGTGAAAATGGCTAAAGAATCTTACCGCGGTTTTGTCCCCGCGGTTTTATCCCAATCTATGAGGTTCAAAGCCTTTGTTTATAGGGAAGAACTAAATAATGTAAATGGAAGATTTGCGCGGATATTTCTATTATCTAGGAAACCCCATATTCCAAAGAGTAAACCAAAGGCAACAGAGAATAGAAAATACATAAGCAATAGTGAGCAGATTTTTTTTGGTGGTGTGGAATACAAAGTAAATTCTAGGCCAACAGGAATCTATTCAGAAATGCTTTTAAGAGTGCTTAAAGAGTTGGAGTTAGCACAGCAATTATGGGGGCGTGTTTTGGTTGTAAGAGTCGACCTTCACCAAGCGAGATACACCGAAGATAGTGAGCAGGTATCTTGGTTTTTTAAACAAATGGTACGGAAGTTAAAAAGAAAATATCGACTTTCTCAAGTTGGATATTTTTGGGTACGTGAACACGAACGAGCAAAAGCACAGCATTATCACTGCTGGTTTTTCTTAGACGGTAACAAGATAAAACACTCTTCAAAACTAATTCAATTAGCTAAGGACACTTGGGTTAAAAACTGGGCTGGTAATCACCATATCCCCACAACCAAAAAACCATTCAGATTAATTGACAGTGAAGAGGTAAAGCACGAAGTAGTCTTTTGGCTAAGTTATGGGGGTAAAGGCCGTGGTAAAGGCTACAGACCACCACAAAGCAAAGATTACAGTACATCAAGACTTAAAGCCCAAAAGGAATAGGTTCTTTTTAGGCATTTTTTAAGGCGGGTGCGTAGAGGCGCGGTTTTTCTCTACATACGATTTTTTTTGAAACTGTATTTCGTTTCGGAAACCAATACTCATATTCTCTAAAAATAAAAAGTTAATAAAAGGAAATAACATTATGAACGAAGAAATTAGTGTCAGTGAATTAGCGCAAATTCTTGGCGTAACTGAACGGAGAATTCAACAATTAACAAAACAAGGGGTAATAAGTAAAGCCCAGCGTGGCCTCTACCCTTTTACTGAAAGCGTAAGTTCATACATAAAGTTTTTGAAAGACAATAAAAAAACAGGTGTTGAGGACGGTGCTTTAGAGAAAGAACGCATACGCTTAACAAAGGCTCAAGCAGAGCAAGTTGAGTTGAAAAACGAGCAAACCCGCTTGGAAGTTGCGCCGGTTGAGTTGTTTGGCGCACTAATTGGTTCAGTTGCCTCTCAAATGGCGGCTGTTTTAGACCAGATTGAACCAAACGTGAAACGTAACGTGCCGGAAATATCAGCCATAACCCTAAAAAGCGTAAAAACAGAAGTTGTTAAGGCGCAGAATTTGGCGGGGGAAACTGATGAAATGGTTGATAAGGCTTTGAATGATTACTTCAAATCACTGGAAAAATAAAATGTCATTCGTGGAGGAAATACTACAAAAAAGTGTACAAATTGGATAATCGAATGTCACCCCATAAGTCACCTCGTGAATTTTAGACATAAAAAAGCCCAGACTCATGGCACTCGTAAGTGTATGAAATCTAGGCTTAAAATGTGGTAGCGGGGACAGGATTTGAACCTATGACCTTCGGGTTATGAGCCCGACGAGCTACCAAGCTGCTCCACCCCGCGACAATTTGTAACTCGAACCAAGAGTGTTTCTCGTTTCGATGGGGCGTATTATAGGGGGTTACAGAAATATTACAACCCCCTAATATAAATAAAGTCTGTTTTTATGAAACTTTCTTTTGAATGAAGCTTTTCAAGCCATAACGGTAGATAAAACCAGGGAATGCAAAGATCATAAACATAAAGAAGGTAATGGCATAAAACTCCCAGTCTTGCGACTGTACGTGCCCCATGCTCTTACTTTCTAATAAATAAGCAAAGATACCTGTCAAAATAAAATATAACAGCCATTCAAGCAAATTGATTATAAATGACTTGCTTGCAACCTTTTTAAAGATAAATAAGCGGTTACTTAAAATCCAAGGTACATTCGCTAAAATCATAGCGGTAACTAATAATAACCATACGGCTTGATCAACACTCATTTCTTTCTCACAATTTTATTAGGGGTTATAACCAAAAAAGCCGGCTTACACCGGCTTCTTTGTCATCAGTTTATGTTACTTAAGTCCAATACTTTGGTAACACAACTCGATTAATGATGAAGGCATTAAACCTAAAACCAATACAGCAATTGAAACAAAACTTACTGCCCAGTTCAACTCTGAACTGATTGGTTCTAATGGTGTAGTGTCTTCAGCTTTATCAAAGTACATGGCTTTCACCACACGTAGGTAGTAGAAGGCACTGATAACAGCCATGATCACTGCAATAATGGCAAGCCATGTAAAGCCAGCTCTGATGACCTCTTCAATAACAAGAATCTTCGCCCAGAAACCAATGAACGGAGGAATACCCGCCATTGAGAACATAACCAATAGCATCATTAGTGCTAACCATGGGTTACGCGCATTCAAACCAACAAAATCGGAGATCTTATCGAATTCATTACCTGTTCTAGAAAGCGCGATAATCATACCGAAACCAGCGACACCAGTAATGGCATAAACAATCATATAGAACATGGCTGCTGCATAGCCATCTGGGTTAGCTGCGACAAAGCCCATTAGTACGAAACCAATGTGTCCAATACCAGAATACGCAAGTAGACGTTTTAGGTTGTCTTGAACAACTGCAACGATCGAACCAACCACCATTGATAGAACAGACAGAATAATAATCAATTGTTGCCAATCTTCAACCAGTCCTGGTAGGCCTTCTACCAACAGTCGGTATACAATAGCAAAGGCTGCAA
>JAYENR010000241.1:0-26828 GCA_034722175.1 Pseudomonadota bacterium
GCGTGATTTTATGGAAACCATGCGCAATAGCGGTGTCGATACCGGCGGCCCATCAAGCATGAGCCAAAAAGATCGCCAAACCTTTGCCAATCAGCTAGACCAACTTTTATTAAAGAAATAACAAAACACATTGGCCGCCTATCTGGTAGCTAGATTTTCTCTCCCGATAAACAAATCAGTTAGAAGAGATTAAACATCTCTTATCGCTCAATATTCCTTTAAAGCAACCCTCTCACTCTCCAACCCCCATGCCTATCAATTTACTGCCTTATTGTTTTATACGTAATTAGGAGTACAATTAAATTTAAAAAAACACAAAAAGTAATGATTAGGAGGAGACATGCTACAACGCTTCTATCAACCAATACTCATTTTGCCATTGGTTTTGATGCTTTCTGGGTGCTTTGCAACACCTGGAGTACGTTACGACGAATCTCTTGTTCAAAACCTTAATCAAGTTAGCGTTGAAACCTTGACGTTTTTTGCCTCTATTAAAGACGGTACTCAAGCAGAAAAATTCATTGAGCGAAAACAGCACTATTTCAGATTACTTGGTCAATATGAAGGTCTAGAAATTCAGGCTACCAGCCGCCCCTATACAAAACCCGATTCGTTAGACAGAGTCTCACAATCATCTACTCCTACTCAACTGCCAAGTGTGACGGCACTACAAAATATATACAAAACTCTGTTACATATGAAACAGACAGATCAACAACAAGGTTTAACCAAAACTGAAGTCGCTGTTTATAAACTTCAAACTCGAACCTATCTTGATCAAATCATCACATTTGAACAACATTTAAAACCTTACTAGAGAGTGAGACATGAAAATGACTTTAGAAACTGAACCCCTCATTTTACAGATCAAGCGAGTTTCCTCAGACATTTTAGGAAAAGACGTGACAACCTTTAAAGGTTTTTCTGAGCGTCAACTTAAAGCCATTGCAGAACAAACCATACTGGTGGAGATGGGAATTGCCACTGGTGAAATTACTGAAGCTACTCAGGATTTTTTTCTTAAAAGCATTAAAGATTTAGTTAAAAACTTTACTGAAACTTTAAAAGGATTGATGTTGGTCACCATTAACAAGCTGTACAATGCTATTCTTGATCTCATTTGGAATTCGATTAAAACAGCAACCAATGTTGTTTTACCCAGCTTTTCAGTAATTTAGAAAAAAAGAATAAGAAAGAATAATTATGAACGATAAAACTGCACTCATTCCTTTAGTTAGAACCTTATTAGAGCAAAGCATTCAACAAGGAAAGTTTGATGAGAATGAAAAACAGACGATCTTAAAACTAAAAAGCGATCTTGATGAATTACTACTTCAAGAAAATGCATCCATCAATCATGAAGTAGCTAGTTTTGTAAAAGACGTACAACATGAATCACCCTCTGTGAAATTGCTACGCGGAATTTTAAGACCTTCCATCACAAGCATCTTAACGCTTACGTTTGTGTTTCTAATTGTGCTACAAACTGGATTCTTTGACTTTGCAGGATTTGTAGATCAAAAGGTATTTGACCAAATATTTACTGTATTTTTAGCAATTTATGGACCGATTATCGGCTTTTGGTTTGGTGAACGTACTGTTGAGAAAAATAAAGAGCAGTGATTTTATAAACTCAATAGGCCAGGTCAAAAATTTACAGCCAAGCTGCACCACGCACACCACTGGAATCACCAAACTTAGGGGCAAGCAGCTTGGTATTAACCTGATCACTAAACACCCAATTTTGCCAAATCTTTGGGACATCGGTATAGAGTCGTTCAATATTAGACATACCACCACCTAAAACAATCACGTCGGGGTCGATCACATTAATCACACTGGCTAACCCTTTGGCTAACCAAACAGTGTAATCTTGCATAAGTTGTTCAGCCTCACTATCACCCCGCTCGCTTAAAACGACAATTTGTTTAGCGGTTTTAACTAGGCCTGTTCGTTTAGTATAGTGAGTCTCTAAACCACTTCCAGACAAAAACGTCTCATTACAACCTTGTAAACCACAATAGCAATCAAGCCGTTCATCGGTATTTTCAGCCCACGGCAATGGATTATGCCCCCACTCCCCCCCAATGGCATTCACACCATTAAGAATCTGGCCATTGACAACAATTCCACCACCACAGCCGGTGCCGATAATGACACCAAACACCACTTCAGCCCCCGTTGCAGCGCCATCAGAAGTTTCAGAAAGAGCAAAACAATTTGCATCATTAGCAATCTGAACAGGCCTGTTCAGCTGTACTTGTAAGTCGCCTGATAGATCTTGACCGATTAACCATGTGGAATTGGCATTTTTAACCCTGCCTGTTTTGTGCGAAACGGAACCAGGAATACCGACTCCCACTGAGCCTGAAACACCTAGCTTATTTTCAGCTTCAAACACCAGGTTGGATATCGCCTTAAGGGTTTTTAAATAGTCACCTTTAGGCGTATCAACGCGTTTACGATAAACATCTTGCCCTGAATCGTCCAAAGCAATGAGCTCTATTTTGGTGCCACCTAAATCAATTCCAAAACGCATACTGACCTCTAATCTCGATATAAAAAAACAGTGAAGTCATTATCCAAATAACCGTCTTCCCAAGTCACCTGACTGGCAAAGGTTTGACAGTACTCTGCAACTTCATAAGGAGTAAAGCTTTGCAGATCAGAACGGCTTTGTACCCATGCATGACGTGCATCTAATAAATTAAATGCAACTCCTTTTTTACAAGAATCAAACATCTTATGAATAACCGCTTTTGCATAACGTCCTTGATGTTCAGCTGTACCTTCTAGTTCAGTTTCAACCACCTCATTCAAAGAACCTGACAACAGTATAAAATCAAACTGCTGATCAGTTGGGTTTAGGTCAAACAGATCGCCTTGCTGAACCTTAATCTCAGGATACTGAAAACGCGCACTGTTAAGCATATCTTGTGAGAGGTCAATACCTTGATAATCTATTTTAAAACCTTGTTGCTCTAGATAAGCCTTTAAATCTCCAAAACCACAACCGACATCTAATACTGAACAGGCCTGGTTTCTCGGTAAGAGTTCACTGAGCTTTTTAAAGCGGACTTGTTGAACTTCCCGGCTACTCCAATACAATGCTTGTGGCTGATAGCCATGTCGTGCTATTGAAAGCTTATGGCGTGCTTGAATACGCAGCCGTTGTTTTTCGGAAAGGAGTTCAGACATCAAAGATAGAACTTAAAGCGTTTTAAGCCATTGAATCTCTTCTGCAGAGAAACCCGCTGCTTCACGTGCTTCAAAATTAAAGGGCCCTCGCAAATTACCGTGGAAATAATTGGTGATTATATTTTGAAACTCTTCAAACGGATTCAGGTCACGTTGTTTGCATAGATAGCGGAACCAACATGTTCCTACCTCGACATGACCAATTTCATCACGCAATAAAATTTTTAGAATCTCAACCCCTCGTTTATCACCAATCGCTCGTAACTTATTAATCATCGGTGGCGTCACGTCCAAACCACGCGCTTCCAAGGTTCTGGGCACCAACGCCATTCGCACCAATGGATCATGATCGGTTTCATAAGTCGTTAACCATAAACCATCATGAGCAGGCATATCACCGTACTCATAACCCAAACTATTCAAATGCTCACGTACCATTTGAAAGTGATAAGCCTCTTCACCTGCCACCCCTAACCAATCACGATAATACTCATACGGCATATCTTGAAAACGGTAGATCGCATCCAAGGCTAAATTAACCGCATTGAACTCAATATGCGCAATGGAGTGCATAAGGGAAGCATGCCCTTCTTTTGAACCAAGACGGCGCTTAGGCAAATCCTTAGGCGATACTAACTCCGGTTTTTCTGGACGCCCTGCATCGGGTACACGAACAATGGATTCTGTTGCTGTAAACTCAAAACGATCTTCAGACCAATCGGCTTGGAGTTGAGCCAACTGCTGAACTTTGGAGTTTAGGTCTTTTTCCATCAGACATTCAAAAACAGTTTGGAACAGGTTTTTTTTCATTTTGATTCAATTTATTGTTATTTTTTTAAACACTAGAAAGCAAAAAAGCCGGTATAAACCGGCTTTTTCAGATACACAAGGCAAATTAACGGTAGTAAGAAGCCATGTTGTAACGAGTACCAGTAAACTTCTTCGCGTCGATAGCGTCAAAAAGTTTAGACCATGCTAGACGATCTTCTGGAGTCATAACTGAAGATGGGTTTAAACCTTTAGTTTTGTCACCATATTTAGCTTCAATAGCCGCTAATTCAGCCATACAAGCATCAACAGTTGTTGCTTGTTCGATTTCACGTGCAGCCGTACCACCATCTGTCTGTGCTTTGGCGATTACCGCTTCAGCGTCAGCTAGACACTGGTCATAAGTACTAGCAGCTTGTACATTCATAGAGAATGCCGCAACCGCTGAGATAAATAACGCTTTAATTGTTAAGTGTTTCATTAATAAACTCCAAGTTTGGTTTTCGTTTAACGGGTCAATTCTGACGTTTTTGTCTGTAAATTGCAAGTGCTATCATGTTAGAAAATAATTAAATGCTTATAAGCTTTTTTTATTACCATTTTTTTCACTATAAATCAGTAACTTAAGATTAACCACTGACCAAATAAAAAGTAACAATATAAGTAATAAAAACAATAATTGATATACCCCATGCCACATTGCAAATTCTGGCCAGGCTTCTGAGGATTGAGTCAACCCATGCGGGTAGTCTAATTTGATAGATTGCATTAAAGGTGACAACCAATACTGGTTAAAAATCACAATCCCTATACTAATCAGTAACATCCAACTATAAATTAGCGATTTAATCGCTAACCAACGAATAACTAACAAACTCACCAGGCCTGTTAAAACAATCCAATTACTAACCGTTAATAAGGTTCCAACTAAATCTCCAGCCGACACCTGATCTAAGCTTTGAAAAACGATAGGAGCAACCAAATAACCGACTGTTGCCAATAAAACAGCCAATATCAAACCTAAGGACTTTAGAAAAAGTAACAGCATGGACAAATTGATCTCCTAAGGTTTATAAAAGCCAAATAAAAAGGCCTGTAAATCGAAATTTAACAGGCCTGTTCAGATTGAATACATGTTACTAATCAGACAAGATTAAATGTACTGAATCTCAACGATTTCGTAGTCGATATTACCGCTTGGTGCTTGCACAACAACCTCATCACCATCCGTTTTACCAATTAAGGCACGTGCGATTGGAGAGTTAACCGAGATTTTATTATCAGCAATATGCGCTTCATCATTTCCAACAATTTTATAAGTCACTTCTTCATCTGTATCGATATTTAAAACCGTCACAGTTGCACCAAAAATAACTTTGCCTTTAGCATCCAGCTTGGTTACATCAATGACCTGAGCAAGCGATAAAGTCGCTTCTAAATGTTTAATACGTGCCTCAACCAGACCTTGCTGTTCACGAGCTGCATGGTATTCTGCATTCTCTTTTAAGTCACCGTGTTCACGAGCATCCGCAATTGCTTCAGTAATACGTGGACGATCTTCTTTTTTAAGCTTATTTAATTCTGTTTGAAGGGCATCCGCTCCCTCTTTTGTCATAGGATGTTTTTGCATAACACCTTATCCTTTTAGTATTTTTTAACTTTTACAACGTAAAACGCCAAAGCCACTCTATTATTGGACTTTGGCGTTTTGCTTTAACGAATTTTTAGTGAATATCTTGTAAACGTGTTACAGGCTGATCATCTAAATAATCCATTGATGCAACCATCGCAAAAGCACCCGCGATGGTTGTTGTATAACAAGTTTTGTGCATCAATGCTTCACGACGAATACTTGAAGAGTCCTGAATGCTTGTAGACCCATCCGAAGTATTGACAATTAAAGCAATTTCTTCGTTCACAATTGAGTCAACAATATTAGGACGGCCTTCTGTCACCTTATTCACTGTCTCACAGTCAACGCCCGCTTCAGTTAACGACGTCGCTGTTCCACGAGTTGCGATTACTTTGAATCCTTTGGCGATTAACTGATTTGCTAAATCAATTACCTGTACACGATCCGCCTTACGCACACTCAAGAACGCAGTGCCAGAACGCGGAAGTACGGTACCTGCCGCTAACTGGGCTTTAGAGTAAGCTTGCGGGAAGTTCTCACCCACACCCATAACCTCACCCGTTGACTTCATTTCTGGCCCAAGAATCGGATCTACACCCAAGAATTTAATAAATGGGAAAACCGCTTCTTTAACCGAAAAGTGCTCAGGTGCTACTTCAGAAGTAAACCCTTGCGCTGCAAGTTTTTGACCTACCATACAACGCGCTGCAATCTTCGCTAGAGGATGACCAATCGCTTTAGAGACAAACGGAACCGTACGTGACGCACGCGGGTTGACTTCTAATACATAAATATCATCGCCTTTAACTGCAAACTGAGTGTTCATTAACCCAACCACACCTAACGCCATTGCCATCTTCTCAACCTGGATACGAATACGATCTTGAATATCAGCCGAAATGCTATACGGTGGTAAAGAACAAGCTGAATCACCAGAGTGAATACCCGCTTGCTCAATATGTTCCATAATCCCACCAATTACAACCTGGTCACCATCACAGATCGCATCAACATCAAGTTCAACGGCGTCATCTAAGAAACGGTCTAGCAGTACAGGCGATTCATTAGAAACGTCAATCGCTGCTTGCATATAACGGTTTAGATTCTCTTCGTCGTAAACGATTTCCATGCCTCGACCACCTAGTACATAAGATGGACGAACCACTAATGGATAACCAATCTCTTTCGCTAAGGCCGCCGCTTCACCTGCATTGCTTGCAGTACGGTTAGGCGGTTGAAGCAGACCATTATCGTTAAGAATCTTTTGGAAACGCTCACGGTCTTCTGCCAAATCAATTGATTCAGGTGAGGTACCAACAATTGGAACGCCTGCCACTTCCAAATCTTCAGCTAATTTAAGTGGAGTTTGACCACCGTACTGAACGATGACCCCCTTAGGCTGTTCAACTTCCACAATCTCAAGTACATCTTCAAGTGTCAAGGGTTCAAAATATAGACGATCAGATGTGTCATAGTCAGTTGAAACCGTTTCTGGATTACAGTTAACCATAATCGTTTCATAACCATCTTCACTCATAGCCATCGCCGCGTGAACACAGCAGTAATCAAATTCGATACCTTGTCCGATACGGTTAGGCCCACCACCCAAGATCATAATTTTTTCTTTATCGGTTGGGTTGGCTTCACACTCTTCATCATAAGTTGAATACATATAAGCAGTTGAAGTTTCAAACTCCGCTGCACAAGTATCAACACGTTTGAAGACTGGACGTACATTTAATGTATGACGGAACTTACGAACAAATGCTGCATCGGTATCAAGCAATTTAGCTAAACGATTATCAGAGAAGCCTTTGCGTTTTAAGTTACGTAAGTAAGTTTCATCCAGTGCGTCTAGGCCACGTTGCTTAACATCGTCTTCAATATCAATCAACTCTTTAATCTGAGATAAGAACCATAGATCAATTTTAGAGCTGTCAAATACCGCTTCTAAATCCCAACCTGCTCGGAATGCATCGGCCACATACCACAGACGATCTGCACCTGGATTACGTAATTCCTGACGTAGCTTATCTTTAATGTCCTTTTCAGCCATCGTCGCTAGAGGCATGACCTCATCAAAACCTGACTTATCCGTTTCTAAACCGCGTAACGCTTTTTGAATCGACTCTTGGAAGTTACGACCCATCGCCATGACTTCACCCACTGACTTCATCTGAGTAGAAAGACGGTTCTGCGCCTGAGGGAATTTCTCAAATGTAAAACGTGGAACCTTAGTGACCACATAATCGATGGTTGGTTCAAATGACGCTGGCGTCGCACCATTAGTAATATCGTTAGAAAGTTCATCCAGTGTATAACCCACCGCCAATTTAGCCGCGATTTTAGCAATCGGAAAACCGGTTGCTTTAGAGGCTAGAGCAGACGAACGAGAGACACGAGGATTCATCTCAATTATGATCATACGTCCTGTTTCTGGGTGAATAGAGAACTGGACGTTTGATCCACCGGTTTCAACACCAATCTCACGTAGCACTTCTATAGAAGCGTTACGCATGATTTGATACTCTTTATCGGTTAGCGTTTGAGCAGGTGCAACCGTGATTGAATCACCTGTATGCACTCCCATTGGATCTAAGTTTTCGATTGAACAAATGATAATACAGTTATCATTGGTATCTCGAACCACTTCCATCTCATACTCTTTCCAGCCTTCAATTGACTCTTCAATTAAAAGTTCCTTAGTTGGAGAAAGATCTAGACCAAACTTACAAATCTGTTCAAATTCATCTTTGTTATAAGCGATACCACCACCAGAGCCACCCAAGGTGAATGATGGACGGATTACCGTAGGAAAACCAACTTCTGACTGAATTTTCCAAGCCTCTTCCATATTATGAGCAACATCAGACCTAGGCATATCTAAGCCAATCTTTGTCATTGCTTGACGGAAACGATCGCGGTTTTCAGCTTTATCAATCGCGTCTGCTTTCGCCCCAATTAATTCAACATTGTATTTTTCTAAGACACCTTTTGCATCTAAATCTAACGCACAATTAAGGGCTGTTTGCCCTCCCATTGTTGGCAAAATGGCATCTGGACGCTCTTTAGCAATAATCGTTTCTACGGTCTGCCACTCAATTGGTTCAATGTAAGTGGCATCTGCCATCTCTGGATCAGTCATGATGGTAGCAGGGTTAGAGTTGACTAGAATTACACGGTAACCCTCTTCTTTAAGCGCTTTACACGCCTGAACTCCAGAGTAGTCGAATTCACATGCTTGACCGATAATAATAGGGCCAGCACCAATGAGCATAATACTTTTTATATCACTTCTTTTTGGCATTCTAAGTTCCTATTACGCGTTTTTAGCGGTTTTAATATTATCAATAAACTGGTCAAACAAAGGTGCCACATCATGCGGTCCTGGACTTGCTTCTGGGTGACCTTGGAAACTGAATGCAGACTTATCAGTACGAGAGATACCTTGTAAAGAACCATCAAACAATGACTTATGTGTTGCCTTTAGGTTTGCAGGCAAAGTTTCACCATCAACGGCAAAACCATGGTTCTGGGAGGTGATCATGACCTTCTTAGAATCCATATTCTGTACAGGGTGGTTGGCGCCGTGGTGACCAAACTTCATCTTCACCGTTTTAGCTCCACTAGCTAATGCAAGTAACTGATGACCTAAACAAATACCAAATACAGGCACATCAGCTTCTAATACTTTTTGTATCGCTTCAATGGCATAATCACACGGCTCTGGATCACCAGGACCATTTGATAAGAAAATACCATCAGGGTTCATAGCCAAGACCTCTTCAGCAGGTGTCTTAGCAGGCACAACCGTTAATTTACAACCACGGTCTGCAATCATACGCAAGATATTACGTTTAACGCCATAGTCATAGGCAACTACATGAAAGTCATTGTTTTCGGAACAATCCGAATGGCCTTTACCAAGTTGCCAAGAGCCTTCCGTCCAAACATAGGTTTCTGCTGTGGTTACTTCTTTGGCTAAATCCATGCCTTTCAAACCACTGAAGGCTTTTGCTTTAGCAACCGCATCTTCAGCATCAATATTTTCGCCGGCAACAATCACACCCGACTGAGCTCCTTTGTCGCGCAAAATTCTTGTTAGTTTGCGGGTATCAATGTCTGCAATCGCAACCACACCCTGCTCTTTCAAGTAGTCAGGCAGGGACTTTTCAGCACGGAAATTACTCATCTGAACTGGGCAGTCTTTTACAACCAATCCTTGAGCCATAATGCGTGGAGACTCTTCATCTTCAGCATTCACCCCAACATTCCCTATATGAGGATAGGTAAGGGTCACAATTTGTTTGAAATAGGAAGGATCGGTTAAGATCTCTTGATATCCTGTTAATGAGGTATTAAAGACAACTTCGCCTGTTGCCTCTCCTTCCGCACCTAATGAAACACCCCAAAATAGAGTTCCGTCTTCTAGAGCTAATAAAGCCTGTGTCATCGTTTTTGTCCGCCAACCTTAAACGCATTTAACTAAAAATTAAACGTTATATACAAAAAAACGGAGCCAGTCCCAGCTGGGACTCACTCCGCTTTTTTCACTTAGTAAATGATACTTTTTTTCACGTTCACCACTAGTATATGCCTAATATTCAGTCATAAAAATAAATTAGGCGGATTGTACTCGATTTATGACTTCCTGTCTATATTCAATAGCCTCTTGAAGAGGGCTTTTTAATTAATTAAAGATGCAACTGAACAGGCCTGTTAAATTTTACGTACTTGTAAAACAAAGCAGGCTTAAAATAACGATGGCCTCAATAAATTAACCCTGCATAACCACCACGTCTAACTATCAAAATTATATAAAAATTTTATCAAGCACTAAAAATTCAAATGTAAAAATACCTAGTAATCTACTAAGAAATTATTATAATCCTATAAATAGATTTTTTTACCCTATCCCTATTCATATAAATATAAGAAAAAAATTATGATCAAGATTCAGGATACTCCGCAACAGGCACGTGAAATTTACTCAAAAATTGATGCTATTTTTAGCAATCACAATATTACCCCTCTACCCGTTAACTATTTAGTGTGGTATCACTACTTCAAGGGTGACCATCACGCACTTAACACCGAAATGACCTCCATTCTTAAAAACCCAGGACAATTTACTGATCGTCTTGGCCTGCGTTTGTATGAACAGTTTTTAGAGCAAGAAGAGATGGAAGCTGAAAATAAGTACGACTTTGCGGTTAGACAGTTTGTGGACGACATCATTCAGAAATTGGGTGACTGGACCGATAACCTAGAACACCACTCTGAACAAATGGGCGCCTGTGCTATAAAACTAAAAAATTCTGAATCCAACTCTAAAGACTTAGAAGACATTGCCAACTACATTGCACAAACTGCAATTACCATGCAAAACAGCACCAATAAAATACGGGAAGAGGTTCAAAGCAACTCTGATGAAGTCAACACGCTTCGTCAACAACTTAATGAAGCTAAAGCAGAAGCCTTAAAAGACGAACTGACTCAAATAGGCAATCGTAAGGCCTTTAACTCATGCCTAATGGATTTAACCATTGAACATAAATCCAAACCCCACTCTTTATGCTTAATCATGACCGATATCGATCATTTTAAAAACTTTAATGACACCTACGGTCATCCAGTCGGTGATAGTGTTTTACGGTACTTTTCAAGCATTATGCGCAAATCCAGTCCTGAAAACGAAGTGTTATGCCGATACGGTGGGGAAGAGTTTGCGATCATTATTAAAGACTGCTCTATTGAAGAAGCCGCTAAACGAGCCGAACATATTCGAGCACAAATTGAAGCCGCTCGCTTAACACTTAAAAATACTGACGAGCCAATTAGTACTATCACCGCCTCTTTTGGTATTTCGCACTTCAAAGGCTCTCAAGATAATCTAGAAGACTTTATAGAACGTGCTGATCAAAGCTTATATAAAGCTAAGCAGTCAGGACGCAATCAAGTTATTCACGAACTAATGTCTGCCTAACCTACTTTTTAGAGTCAACAACCCCAACTGACTCTTTTACTTGGTGATTTTTTAATTTATGATCAGTTACCTCAATAAACGGACTGACCAAACTTAATGACCGATCCAAACACCTTTCAAAAACTGCCTTTCTGGAAAACAGACTGGGGGAAAAACGCACTGATCGTTTTAGCGATCATTATTATTTACCCGTTTGTCCATAAACTAATCGTTCAAGAAGCAGTTAAAGGCCCTGCTCCTAAATTTGAGGCCGTTACCTTACAACAAGAACCTACCAGTCTTGATCAGTTTCAAGGTCAGCCAGTGATCATTCATTTCTGGGCAACCTGGTGTCCGATTTGTGAACATGAAAGACCCGATATTGAAAAAATTTCACTAGACTATTCCGTGGTCAACATTGCCATTCAGTCAGGATCCGATCAAGAAGTCATCGACTTTGCAGAAAAAAACGGGATGGATCCATCCATTATCGTTAACGATAAAAACAAGTACCTAGAAAACCTCTATTCGGCTCACGGTGTGCCTGCTACTTTTCTTGTTGATTCAAAAGGTCAAATTCAATTTGTAAAACGAGGCTACACTACCTACAAAGAGTTGACAGAACAACTTCAAAAACTGAAAGATTAATGGGAAAAAAAATAGTCACTAGATCAGACCTACTTTTTCTTTTAACCTTATTAAAAATAAGCTAATATAAGCGATCAAGGATTTAAGTCTTTTTAGAGAAAACTTGAAAGGAATCATATAGATGGCACACGAGCAAAGAGAGCACCAAAGGTTCACAACTTATTGCGGTTCCGTTGTTAATATCCATGGAAAACACGCCTATTCAACCATTACCAATGTTTCTGAAGAAGGCATTGCCTTTATCTGTGCACCAGAACTATTGTGTGGTGATAAGGTAGAAGTCAGCTTTGATCTTCAACAAGGTACAAAAAAGTCAACCTTTAGTGTCATTGTAGAAATTGTCCGTTGTGTAAAAAATGATTTTGAATACTTTGTCGGCGCAAAAATTCAGCAGATGACAAATGAATTCCATACCTTTGTGGAACAGACTAAAAATTCATTCCACCAACCTATTCAAGCCAGCCTTTAAAAGTAAACACATAAAAAAGGCGCTCAATTGAGCGCCCTTCTTGTTAATAGACAATATTTAAAACCTAACGAAGACTTAATACATCCTGCATATCAAATAATCCTTTGTCTTTTCCTTCAATCCAATTACAAGAACGAGCCGCACCATTAGCAAACGTCATACGGCTTGAAGCTTTATGAGTGATTTCAACACGCTCACCTTCAGCGGCAAACAGTACGGTATGATCACCCACAATATCACCAGCACGTATTGTTGCAAAACCAATCGTTTTTGGATCACGTGCACCGGTAATGCCTTCACGGCCGTAAACTGCACACTCTTTTAAGTCACGACCTAAAGTATCTGCAACCACTTCCCCCATACGTAATGCCGTACCCGATGGTGCATCAACCTTATGACGGTGATGACCTTCAATCACTTCAATATCATAACCTTCATCTAATACTTCAGCTGCCTGCTTAAGAAGTTTCAAGCAAAGATTCACGCCCACACTGTAGTTAGCGGCAAAAATAATCGCTATACTCTCAGCCGCCTTATCAATCGCAGCTAGACCTGTTTCATCAAAGCCGGTCGTTCCAATCACAATCTTTTTATTATATTTAGTACACACTTCAAGATTATGAACGGTGGTGTCCGGTGTCGTAAAGTCAATCAAGACATCAAAATCATTGACGACTGACTCTAAATCACTGACGATGTTGACACCTAATTTACCCACACCCGCCAATTCACCGGCATCTGCACCAATTAACGAACTGTCTGGACGCTCAATGGCCGCTGAAACGGTTAAGCCTTCTGTTTGGTTCACCGCATCAATTAAGTTTTTACCCATACGCCCAGAAGCGCCAATAATTGCAACTCTCATAATTTTGATCTCGTTAGTGGTTGGCTAGTTTAATTCCAAGGTTCGTTTTTATCTTTTTTAGACTTCTTATCGTCCTCATCCCCTGTAAAGAAGGATTTAACCGAATCAAAGAAAGAGTGTTCTTTTGGACTGTGCTGTTTATGATGTTTACCCTTTAAACTTTCATCAAACTCTTGCAATAGCTCTTTTTGACGTGAGGTTAGTTTAACCGGGGTTTCGATATTAACTTGAACCACCAAATCACCGACATAAGAGGTACGAACTGATTTCACCCCCTTACCTGCCATCTTGAATCGCTGACCAGACTGAGTCCCTGCCGGAATTTTCAGATTCGCTTGTCCACCTAAGGTTGGCACTTCAACCGAACCACCTAAAGCGGCCGTTGCAAAACTCAATGGCAGTTCGCAATACAAGGTATTACCATCACGTTCGAAAATAGAGTGGTCTTTTACACGAATACGTACATAAAGATCGCCTCGTGGCGCACCTGGCTCCCCTGCTTCACCTTCACCTTGAAGACGAATACGGTCACCATTATCGACACCAGCAGGAATCTTAACCGATAGGGTTTTATTACTGTGTGTATAACCTTCACCGTGGCACTCACGACAAGGTGTTTTAATGATTTTACCCTGACCGTGACAAGTTGGACAGGTGCGATTAACCGCAAAGAACCCTTGCTGCATACGAACCTGACCCGCACCATGACAGGTAGGGCAAGTTTCTACATCTGAACCCGGTTCTGCACCTGTACCATCACAAGAGTCACACACATCTTTTGTTGGGATACGAATATCAACCGTGGTGCCGGCAACCGCATCTTCTAAAGAGACTTCCAATTCATACTGAAGATCTTCACCTGGTTGAGGCCCACGATGTCCTCCAAAGCCACCACCGAACATTTCACTGAAGATGTCACCGAACTGGTCACCAAAACCGCCACCGAAGCCACCGCCTCCGCCACCATGACCACCTTCTAAACCAGCGTGACCAAATTGATCATAAGTGGCACGTTTTTGCGCATCTGATAACACTTCATAAGCTTCAGAGGCTTCTTTAAATTTATCTTCTGCTTCTTTATTATCAGGATTACGATCAGGGTGATACTTCATCGCCATCTTACGATATGCTTTTTTGATTTCACCTTCAGAGGCCGTTTTAGAAACGGATAAAATTTCGTAGTAACAAGTTTTACTCATCGATCTCTCGTATTTTTTAATTCAGTTTAATTAATATCAAAAAACTCTTTTAACCACGAAGTCACAAAGACACGAAGGGTTTAAAACGTTATTTTCGGATACAAACTAATGCAGAATGTTATCGGGTTTATTTAAGGCCAAAAGTGCCTAGTTAGAAACAGAAAAGCACGAAGAAGAAAATTTTTGCCGTATTCTAACAGAACACAGCAAAACTTCGTGCCTTCGTGCCTTCGTGCCTTCGTGGTGTTTAACCTTAAGAATTACTTCTTAGTGTCATTCACTTCTTCAAATTCCGCGTCAACAATGTCGTCGTCTGCATCTTTTGTAGAACCTTGCTGCTGCGCTTGCTCACCACCACCGGCTTGCTGTTGAGCTTGTGCTTTTTGAGCAACCGACTGACTTGCTTCTGCTAACTTTTGAACTGACTCTTCAATCGCTGCTTTGTCATCGCCTTTGATCGCTTCTTCAACCACTTTAATCGCCGCTTCAATGGCTTCGTTTTCAGCTGTATCTACTGACTCACCTGCATCTTTCACCATTTTACGAGTTGAGTGAACCATCGCATCCGCTTGGTTACGCGCTTCAACTAACTCTTTCATTTTTGCATCTTCTTCAGCATGCGCTTCCGCATCTTTCACCATCGCTTCAACTTCTTCATCAGAAAGACCAGAAGAGGCTTGGATTGTAATATGCTGCTCTTTACCAGAGTTCTTATCTTTAGCCGATACATTCAAGATACCGTTCGCATCAATATCAAAAGTTACTTCGATCTGAGGCGTACCGCGTGGTGCTGGTGGAATCTCATCTAGATTAAACTGACCTAACGACTTGTTACCTGAAGACATTTCACGCTCACCTTGCAGTACGTGAATGGTTACCGCTGCTTGGTTATCTTCAGCGGTTGAGAATACTTGTGACTTACGAGTAGGGATCGTGGTGTTTTTCTCGATCAACTTCGTCATTACGCCACCCATTGTCTCAATCCCTAGAGACAGTGGAGAAACGTCAAGAAGAAGCACGTCGTTTACATCACCAGACAGTACACCACCTTGAATCGCTGCACCCATTGCAACCGCTTCATCAGGGTTAACGTCTTTACGTGGCTCTTTACCGAAGAACTCTTTAACGGCCGCTTGAACCATTGGTACACGTGTTGAACCACCCACCAAAATCACATCGTCAATTTCAGAAGCTGAAAGACCGGCATCTTTAAGCGCTGTTTTACATGGTTCGATTGAACGTTTCACTAATGCTTCAATTAGAGACTCAAACTTAGCACGTGTAATCTTCATGTTAAGGTGTTTAGGCCCTGTCGCATCCGCTGTAACGTATGGTAGGTTAATGTCTGTCTGTTCACGAGAAGACAGTTCAACTTTTGCCTTTTCAGCTGCTTCACGAACACGCTGCAATGCCAACTTATCTAATTTAATATCAACGTTCTGATCTTTTTTGAACTCTTCAGCAATGTAATCAACGATTACGTTATCGAAATCTTCACCACCTAAGAAAGTGTCACCATTTGTTGAAAGTACTTCAACTTGCTTTTCACCGTCTAAGTCTGCCACTTCGATGATAGAGATATCGAATGTACCCCCACCTAAATCGTATACTGCGATTTTGCTATCGCCAGTCGCTTTATCCATTCCGTACGCAAGAGCCGCAGCCGTTGGTTCGTTAATGATACGCTTCACTTCTAAACCAGCAATCTTACCGGCATCTTTGGTCGCTTGACGCTGAGCATCGTTGAAATAAGCAGGAACAGTCACAACCGCTTCGGTTACTTCATGCCCTAAATAGTCTTCAGCTGTCTTCTTCATTTTCATTAATGTCTTAGCTGAAACTTCTTGTGGAGAAAGCTTTTTACCGCCAGCTTCAACCCAAGCATCACCGTTGTCAGCCGCAATAATTTTATAAGACACCATGTCTTTATCTTTAGCCACAACCGCATCATCCGCACGACGACCGATTAAACGCTTAATTGCAAACAATGTGTTTTCAGGGTTTGTGACCGCTTGACGCTTTGCTGAATCCCCAACTAATACTTCACCGTCTGCTGTATAAGCGACGATAGAAGGCGTGGTACGAACCCCTTCCGCGTTAGGAATAACTTTAATGTCTTTACCTTCCATTACAGATACACAAGAGTTTGTTGTACCTAAATCAATACCGATAATCTTTGCCATGTTTGATCTCTCCAAAACTATTTTTTTAAATTTTTTTACGTTGTTCGATTTATAGGGATGGGGTTTTTCTTTTCAAGCCCAAGCCACTATTTTTTAATCAATTTTTGTTGTTTGTTTCACAGTAAAGTTTGCAGATCGCTGATATTTGGTTTCAGAGCAAGGCAGAAAATGTAAGTTTACAACTGTAAACGTCCATTTTCTAACACCGCTATGGAGCCGAATAGCAGTGAGATGCCTTTACTGGGCGACGATGACTCGCGCTGCTCGTACCAGACGTTCGTTAAGCGTGTAACCTTTCTGAAACACTTCCATAACTGTATTTGATTCGTGATCTGGTGAAGGCACCATCGTCATCGCTTCATGCAGTTGTGGGTCAAACTTTTCCCCTGCTGGGTTGACACGCTCGACATCAAACTTTTGCAATACATCTAAGAACTGCTTAAAAGTCATATCCAAACCTTCACGAATACTTTCTGCCGACGCTTCTTCTTTAGAGGCTGCATCCATGCCCATTTCCATTGAATCTAAAACAGGGATCAACTCATTTACAAACTTCTCAAGTGCATATTTATGTGCACCTTCTACATCCAAACGAGTACGACGACGTAGGTTCTCCATATCCGCTTGAACACGTAACGCCATATCTTTATGTTTCTCTGCTTCAGCACGTGCTTCAGCTAATAACGCTTCGACATCATCTTCCATTTGCTCTGTTGCTTGCTCAAGCGCTTCATCTGCTTGATTCATCGCTTCTTCAGCCGTTGGAATTTGTTCTTCTTGATTTTCAGGTGCTTTATTCTCAGCCACGGTCGTATTCCTATCTGTTTGTTCCAGTAAATTACCGGTAAATAATATTTAAAATTTAATGTTCTGTAATTGGGGTCGCCCGCTTATTTTTTCAAGAGGGAGCTTAAAATTTTTGCTGTCATATCGACTTTAGGGATCACTTTTTCATAGGGCATACGGCTGGGGCCAACCACACCTAGTACACCTAAAATCTCACCGTCTACTTCGTAAGGGGTCGTGACCACACTGCAATCTTGATAGATTTCATTACCGCACTCATGACCAATAAAGATTTGCACCCCCTTGGCCTGCATACTTTTATCTAATAAACCTAAAATATCCGAATGCTGCTCAAAAGAGTGAAACAGAGCTCGCAATTTATCCGAACCAGCCAACTCTTGATAATTTAAAAGATTGGTCTGCCCCGAAACTAAATATGGCATTTTTTGATCTAACTGTTCATCTAATACGGAATCGGTCGCCTGTACCACTGATAACATGAACTGGTTCATACTATTACGAATAGAGTCCATTCTAGAGACCAAAGCGTTTTTAGCTTCTGCCAAACTTTTACCCACAAACTGTTCGTTTAAGAAGTTAACAATTTGTTGCAATTCGGAAGCTGAAATTTTATCTTCTAACTCTATAATTCGGTTCTGTACATCTTGATCATTAAACACTAACACCACCAAAACACGATTGCCTCCTAGGTCAATAAAATCCACGTGTTTCAATACTTCTTGTTCTTTATTTGGCATCAGCACCATACTGGTCATACCCGTAATACCCGATAACACCTTAGAGGCACTGGCCAGGAGGTCGTCTTGATTCAAACTCGGTAAAAGTTGCTGTTCAAGCGAGGTAAGATTCTGCTGTGAAATCGGTTGATAGGTAATTAAAGAGTCGACAAATAGACGATACCCCATATCTGTTGGAATGCGACCTGCCGAGGTGTGTGGCGCGTGAATCAGCCCCATTTTTTCAAGGTCAGCCAACACATTTCTAACCGTTGCAGAACTTAAACCAATTTCAGGCAACTTCGCGAGGGTAGTTGATCCTACCGGTTTACCTTCATTTAGGTATAATCCCATTAAGTTTTTAAACAATAGTTGTGAACGGTCGCTTAACATTTCAGCACTCTTAATAGTAGACTGCTAAATTATAAGATGCATACGCGGTTATTCAAGGCTTAGTTCAATATTTTATTCAACCTTTGTCCATTCAAAGCAATGAACAAAGCGCATTTATGAGTTAAACAAGATGTTTCAAAATATCGGTATTTTTGGCAAATACGTAGGCAACCAATGTTGGGACAACATTGAAACCCTGATCCAGTTTCTACAATCTAAATCCAAAACAGTGTTTTTAGATGATACCTCCTGCCATGACTTTCCTAGCCAGCAATACAATATTGAACTAATTGAACGTAGCCAGCTCTCTAAAAAAATTGATTTGGCAATAGTCGTCGGTGGCGATGGCACCTTTTTAGATGTTGCTCGCAGTATTGTTGATGATGGCGTGCCTATTTTAGGCATTAACTTAGGTCGTTTAGGTTTCTTAACGGACATTTCACCAGACAATATGCTGGAGTCCTTAGAAGAAATTTTAGCAGGCGTTTATGAGGAAGAACGTCGAAATTTACTCAAAGTAAACGTGTACGAGCAGGGAGCGTGTGTTTTTGAACAAATTGCGATGAATGACATCGTGATTTATAAAACCGACTCACCACGCATGATTGAATTTGAAACCTTAGTCGATGGTCGCTTTCTAAACAGCCAACGCTCTGATGGTCTCATTATTTCGACGCCAACCGGCTCAACGGCTTACGCCCTATCAGCAGGCGGTCCTATTCTTGACCCAGGCCTAGATGCGATTTCACTGGTTTCAATCAATCCACACACCATGAGCACTCGTCCTTATGTTATAGGTGGCAACAGTGAAGTCGAACTGCGCCCACATGAAAACTGTGACAAAGTGGCGCAAATTATTTGTGATGGTCAAATTTCTCACCCTATTTCTCCCAAACACCGCACCATTGTAAAACGTAATCCAAAGTACATTACCTTGTTGCATCCAAAAGGCCATGACCACTTTGAACTGTTACGTGCAAAATTACGCTGGGGTGATAAACTCTCTTAACTTTTATTTATTCTAGCTAAGCGTTTATGAGACCTTTGTACGAATAATAAACGAAAAAACAGATTAAATTTTACTGGTTGAGGCGAACAATGCAGTTATAGATGGCTACTAACAATAGCCTTCAGCCAAAACCAGTGGGATTTTAGTCATTTTTATCCATTTATTATTCTCGTTTAAGAGGCTCTTTATTTAGGAATCCATCTTAATGCTGCAAGAACTATCCATTCAGAATCTCGCGTTAATTGAAAAACTGAACTTAAACTTCAATACAGGTTTTACTACCTTGACGGGAGAAACAGGAGCAGGTAAATCTATCTTACTTGATGCCTTAGGTTTGGCTTTAGGTGAACGTGCCGACAGTAGTTTAGTGCGTTACAACACACCTAGAGCCGATGTCACAGCGATATTTGATATTGCTCAACTGCCACAGGTACAAAGCTGGTTAGCCGAACAAGAATTGGATGACGAAGATCTATGCATGTTACGTCGTACCGTTAATGCAGAGGGTCGTTCTAAAGCCTATATCAATGGCCGCCCTATCCCTGCTAGTAACCTGAAAAGTTTAGGCAACTTATTAATTGATATTCATGGACAGCATGAGCACCAATCTTTATTGTCTAGCCATCAACAACTTAATTTGTTAGATGCCTACGCCAATCATCCTGAACAGTTACAGCAAACTCAACAAACCTACCAGGCCTGGTTAAAACTCAGTAAACGATTTGAAACCTTACAAAACGCACAGACCGATTTTCAAAGCCGTTTGGATCTACTTAACTTCCAGCTAAGTGAGTTTGAAGAGGTAAACCCTATTGAAGGTGAGTTTGCCGAACTTTCAGAACAACAGAGTAAACTGTCGCATGCCAATGAGATCAAACAGGCCTGTTCACTTTGTTATGACAATCTCGAAGGCGATTCTGGTGCAACCGATCGTTTACAAACGGCTCTTTCAGCTTTAGAAGAGATTGTCGAGTTCAGTCCTGAATTGAAGGGAACCATTCAACAATTAAATAGTTCGTTGATTGATATTCAAGAAGTCGCCAGTGAAATTCAGCACCACTCTGAACAAATCGAGCTCGACCCGAATCAACTGCAAATGTTAGACGAACGTCTACACCTGCTATTTGGTCTTGCAAAAAAATACAGCATTGAACCTGAAGAGTTAGTCACCAAGGACCAACAAATTCAGCAAGACTTAAATGCATTAGAGCATTCAGATACTGAACTTGAAAATCTAAAAATTGAAATTGAACAGGCCTGGTCAGTTTATGAAAACGCCGCACAGTCTTTACATCAATCACGTCAGAAATCGGCCAATGCGTTAAGCAAAACCGTGACTGAAGCGATGCACACTTTAGGTATGCCAAATGGCCTGTTTGAAGTTCAATTAAGTAACGCTACGCCAACTGCAAAAGGCATTGATAAAGCAGACTTCTTAGTCACCGCCAACAAAGGCCAACCTTTACAGCCTTTGGCCAAAGTTGCCTCTGGTGGTGAGCTCTCTCGAATCAGTTTAGCCATTCAAGTGGCCACCGCTGAGGTTGCAAGTCTACCAACCCTTATCTTTGATGAAGTCGATGTCGGTATTGGTGGCGGAATCGCTGAAGTGGTCGGTAAAAAAATGCAACAGCTGGGTGAACACAAACAGATTCTCTCTATCACCCACTTGGCACAAGTTGCCTCACATGGTCACAGTCATTTACGCATAGAAAAACACACCCAAAAAGACAGTACCTTTACCAATGTCGTGAAACTCGAAACAGAAGAGCGCATTGAAGAGCTGGCACGTATGATGGGTGGCCTTACCGTGACTGAACAAACCTTAGGGCACGCTAAAGAGATGTTAGAGATCGCCCAAAACTAATTAAGCACACGCAGTGCTAATAGCCAAACTAGAAAATGACTTAAAGTAACTCAATCCAGTGTTTTACTGGCTTATCGGTTGCACCTTGCAAATGCATCAAGCAACCGATATTGGCGGTGGCGATCACTTCAGGTTCGTCAGCCAATAGATTCATTATCTTGTTGTCTCTCAATTTATGCGAAAGCGTTTTCTGAAACATAGAGTAGGTTCCTGCTGAACCACAGCATAAGTGTGAATCGGTCACGGGATTTAAGCTAAACCCAAGATCAACCATGATTTTTTCAACCAGGCCTGGTAGCTTTTGACCATGTTGCAAAGTACACGGTGAGTGAAAGACCGTTTTAGCGTTTTCTGGACGTTTGAATTGACTTAAATCCTGCTTCACTAAATACTCTGAAATATCCATGGTGTGATCAACAATTTGCTGTGCTTTTTGTGCATACTCGGCATCGTCTTTTAACAGGTACGCATAGTCTTTAATCATCACGCCACACCCGCTGGCATTAGAAATAATGGCTTCTGCACCGTGACCCAGTTCTGATAACCACGCATCAATATTGCGTTTGATTTTGCTAAGAGCATCGTCTGTGCCCGACAAGTGGTGATCCACCGCTCCGCAACACTGCACTTGTGGCGTTTCAATCACCCCGATATTGAGCTTATGTAACACACGCATGGTCGCTAAGTTGATATTCGGCGCTAAGGAAGGCTGTACACAACCAGAGATCAGTAAGACCTGTTTCGGAAACGGCTTAACCGCTGCGGCTTCAACGAGCTGTTGCAGTTTTGGATTCACCTTTGAATGTTTTGCAAACGGCCATAACGTGGTTAAGAGGTTAAACAACTTGGGTGAGGTTAACGTTTTACGTACACTCCAACGTTTCACTCGCTGTGACAGAGGACGTGGACTTCTCTGCTCAATATAGTCTCGCCCAATATCCAAAAGATGCCCATACTCTACCCCAGATGGACAACAGGTTTCACAAGAGCGGCACGTCAAACAACGATCAAGATGCCCCAAGGTATTGTCACTGACCTCTCCCTCTTCTAAAGCATGTTTAATCAAATAAATACGACCGCGCGGTGAATCTAATTCGTCCCCTAGAATGCCATAAGTTGGACAAGCTGACAGACAAAACCCACAATGGACGCAGGAACGAAGAATTTTATCAGCGGTTTGACCAGTTTTTGTTTTTAATAAATCAACGGGAAGATTGGTTTGCATAGGCTTCTAGGTGCTTTTTAAATTGGACTACAAAGTCGTAAAAACATGGTGTGGATCAAAAACATTTTTTAAACCTTTCTTAATTTTAGCCACGGGAGCAGGATCGCGATCACGTGGTGCAAAATAGCTCTGCCACTGAGTAGCATAAAGCGCAGGTTCCGTGTCACTAATCACCCAACGACGCTGACCACACATACCGACCGCTAAAGTATTAGGAATGGATGGGGCTGGCCCTTCAGTATCCACACGCCATAATGTTTGATTATCATCTAACTTGGGTTGAAACGGGTTTACCGTTAACCAGATTTGGTTATCACAAGGGGTAGCATTCTGTTTTGGATGCTCGCCAAAGACACGATAAAAAAATCGACCTTCAAAGTACGCACAAGCAGACAGCGGTAAGGTTGTGCCTGCCATCTTATTCATCAGCTGAATCGCGTCGTCTTCTGGCATTTCAATGCAGTAAGTCACCTCTTCCACCAACGGCATCACCTTAAGGCTCAGTTCAGTAATTACCGCCATAGACCCTTTGGAACCTGCCATCATGCGTGATACATCATATCCAGCCACATTCTTGATCATCTGACCACCAAACGTCAGTGCCTGCCCACGACCATCCACCATCTTGGTTCCCAATACAAAATCCCGCAACACCCCACGAAACGGACGTGATGGCCCAGTTAATGCACAGCCATAAGTCCCACCAATGGTTGAGTCTCCATAATTGGGTGGTTCAAAGGCCAGCATTTGATTGCGTTCAGCCAAAGCCGCACTTAAATCGGTCAGCTTAGTGCCCGCTTTTACCGTCACCACAAGCTCAGACGGTTCATAGGCCACAATACCCGCATGATCCCTCATAGAGACCTCTTCAACATCCAATGCTAAAGGCACTTTACTTTGACTGCCCGCCACCTGAAGTTGTCGTTTTTCAGAAATAGCCTGTTGAATCTGCTCTGACAGGTGCTGTGTAAATTGATCTGTCATTAGAATCGCTCCAATTCAGGAAAAGGTAAATTGTTATTGTGAACATGCATCTGCCCCACCTCGGCACAACGGTGCAGGGTTGGAATCGCCTTACCTGGATTTAACAGGCCTGAATCATCAAACACGGCTTTAATAGCATGAAAGATTTCAAGCTCGGCTTCTGGAAACTGATGACACATGGAATCAAGCTTTTCAACGCCCACGCCATGCTCACCTGTAATAGTGCCCCCTACATCTAGGCACAGTTTGAGTATTTCACTGCCAAATTTCTCTGTCTGTTCCAACTCATCTGGTTTGTTTGCATCGTAAAGAATCAGCGGATGCAGGTTTCCATCACCCGCATGAAACACATTGGCGACTTCTAACTGATATTTTTGGGATAAATGATCAATTTGCTCTAATACAAAGGCTAATTGTTTACGAGGAATGGTGCCATCCATGCAGTAATAATCGGGAGAGAAACGCCCCACGGCTGGAAACGCATTTTTACGGCCTTGCCATAATGCAATACGCTCGGCTTCATTTTGAGAAACTCGAATAGTAGTTGCCCCATTTTTCTGTAAAAGGGCTGTAATTCGCTGAGTATCGACTTTAACCTGATCAAAACTGCCATCCACTTCACAAAGCAATAACGCTTCGGCATCCAAGGGATAACCAACGTGGGCGTACTCTTCCGCCGCCTTAATTGAAAAACGATCCATCATCTCCAAACCAGCTGGAATAATCCCTTGCTCTAACACACAGGTCACCGCATCGGCACAGCAGCTCACGGAGTCAAAACCAGCCATCACCAGTTGTGCGGTATCAGGCTTAGGCAATAACTTTACCTTTACCTCAACAATCACCCCCAATAACCCTTCTGAACCATTCATCAAGGCTAAAAGATCAATGCCATCGTCTTTTTCATCCATCACCGAAACGTGACCGTCCATATCGACAACGGTAATCGAAAGTACATTATGAACTGTTAGACCATATTTAAGACAGTGCACACCGCCCGAGTTTTCAGCCACATTGCCGCCAATTGAGCAGGCCACCTGTGAAGAAGGGTCAGGTGCATAATAGAGCCCGTAGGGCTCGACCGCTTGAGAAACTGAAATATTGCGCACCCCAGGCTGTAAAACCGCTGTACGTGCCAAAGGATCGACGTTCAGAATTTTATTCATTTTAGACAAACCGAGCACTATTCCGTCTTTTAACGGCAAGGCTCCGCCAGCTAAACCGGTTCCCGAGCCACGGGTAATGACGGGCACCTGATGCTTCTTACAAATTCTTAAGGCGGTCTTTACCCCCTCAATACTGTCAGGCAAGACCACCGCCATCGGTTTTTCTCGATACGCGGATAAACCATCACACTCATAGGGGGTACACTGCTCAGTGTCAGAGAGGACGCTTCCACTTTGAAACGCTTGTTTAAGTTCTTGAATAACATTCATAGTTTTATGATTATAAGTTCATTTAGATCAAGTTTGATGGAACCTTTTAAATAACCCAGTATAATACTCAGGAATAAAAAAATATAGGCTATTCGTTTTAGTCAATCTCATAGAAGGAAATTGAATACTATGCACTCTTTCAACCCACCCGTCCGTACCTTAATGGGCCCAGGTCCATCTGATGTTCACCCGCGCATTTTATCTGCCATGGCACGCCCAACAATCGGCCACCTAGACCCTGCCTTTATCGGCATGATGGATGAATTAAAAGAGATGTTGCAGTACGCCTTTCAAACCAAAAATGAGATGACAATGCCCGTATCGGCTCCTGGTTCAGCAGGCATGGAAACCTGTTTTGCCAACTTAGTTGAACCTGGTGATAAAGTCATTGTTTGTATCAATGGGGTGTTTGGAAACCGCATGCGTGAAAACGTAGAACGCACGGGCGGTATCTGTGTTGAAGTCAACGATGACTGGGGAACCGCGGTTTCGCCAAAAAAAGTTGAAGCCACACTTAAAGAACACTCTGACGCTAAAATCGTGGCATTTGTTCATGCCGAAACCTCTACAGGGGCTTCTTCTGACGTGAAAGCCATTTGTGATATTGCTCATAAGTATGACTGTCTAACCATTGTCGATGCGGTGACCTCTTTAGGCGGCACCCCACTTAAGGTGGATGAATGGGGTGTGGATGCCATCTACTCAGGCACACAAAAATGTCTTTCTTGTGTGCCAGGTATCTCACCAGTCAGTTTTAATGAAGCGGCTTTGGATAAAGTTCGCAACCGCAAAACCAAAGTACAAAGCTGGTTCCTAGACCTGAACTTAGTCATGGGTTACTGGGGGCAAGGTGCCAAACGTGCTTACCACCATACCGCACCCGTTAACACGCTTTACGCTCTGCACGAATCGCTCGTTATGCTTAAAGAAGAAGGGTTAGAAAACGCCCACGCTCGCCACCTAGCCATGCACAACAAACTAAAAGCGGGTCTTGAAGAGATGGGCATTAAATTCTTAGTTGATGAGTCGGTTCGACTACCGCAATTAAACTCGGTTTGGATTCCTGAAGGTGTGGATGATGCTGCAGTCCGTAGTGAACTATTAAGCAAGTACAACTTAGAGATCGGTTCTGGTTTAGGCGACTTTGCGGGTAAAGTTTGGCGTATCGGTACTATGGGCTTCTCAGCAACCGAAGAGAACGTGCTGTTCTGTCTTGCTGCTTTAAAAGATGTGTTAAAAAAATAACCTTTCAATCTGCCCTGCCTTAACACGCTTTACGCAATTTAAAGGGCACTATCTCACCTAGTAGGTCAGATAATACCCCTCTATAAACCACTCATTTGAAGTGACCCCCAAATGTTGGACACCAACCTTGGGGGTTTTTTCATGTCCAAATACAATCGAGAATTTAAACTGGCGATTGCCAAGCAATACCTCTGTCATGAATCCAGTCGTTCGATTTCCAA
>JAYENR010000242.1:0-4780 GCA_034722175.1 Pseudomonadota bacterium
AGACGACATATGGACACGAATTTGATGGGTACGCCCCGTTTCTAACTTAACTCGAATGCGTGTGTGTTCGCGAAAATGCTCTAGAACTCGATAATGACTAACGGCCTCTTTTCCACCCATGACACGAACGGCCATTTTTTTACGGTCTTGATTACTCCGGCCGATCGGTTTATCAACCGTACCGCCAACAGCCATCTTTCCGACCACAATTGCATCATAAATACGTTCAACATCGTGTTTCTGTAACTGACTCACCAAACTCGTTTGAGCCGGAACCGTTTTAGCCACCACCATCAGGCCAGAGGTATCTTTGTCTAAACGATGCACGATCCCAGCACGTGGCACTTCTCGCAGACTTTCATCATGGAATAACAGGGCATTCAGCAAAGTACCATCTGGGTTACCTGCTCCTGGATGCACTACCAGGCCTGCTGGTTTATTGATAACCATAATAGCCTCATCTTCATAGACAATATCTAATGGAATATCTTGGGCAACCATAGCGACTTCTTCTTCAAGCTCCGCGATCAACTCAACCTTCTCCCCTCCCATGACGGCCATACGAGGCTTTTTCCATAGTTCACCATCCAACGACACATTGCCATCTTTAATCCACTGCTGAATTCGGTTACGAGAATAATCTGAAAACAGCGCAGATAGAACAACATCTAATCGTTGCCCCATGCTGGAAGTTGGGATTTGTGCAGTTAATGTCTGTGTACTCAATTGAACGCCTTAAAAATCTATGAACTGGTTTATGTATGATACAATTTGGATCTTATTTAACTTGTGTATTGTACCTAAGAAACATGAAAAAATCGCTGTTAACCATCGCTCTAGCTACGACTCTTTCTTTACAAGGTTGTTCTAACCTAGTCTTTATCGAAAAACCCGATTCAGAAAAGCTTGTTGAAGAGTTCTATACAGAGGCCACGGAAGCCTTTGAAGAGAAACAATGGGATGCGGCAATTAAAAGTTACGAAAAGTTAAAAGCCTATTACCCATACGGTGGTTACGCTGAACAATCGTACTTAGAGCTGGCTTACTCATACTATAAATATGATGAACCTGAGTCAGCGATTCGTGAACTAGAAGAGTTCATAAAGGTATTTCCAAAGCACAAAGAACTTCCTTATGCCTACTATTTAAAAGCATTAGCAGCGGACTCTGTCACCACCAGCTGGTTAGATACCTTTATCACCGATGCAGCGCAGCGTGATACTAAGTCAACACAACGTACTTTTAACTTCTATCAAGAAGTTATCCAACGTTTCCCTAAGAGTAAATACGCGCCAAAAGCACAAGAACGTTTGGTAATTATTCGTAACCGTATGGCTCGTCATGAGTTTCAAGTCGCCAAGTTCTACTTTAAGAAAAAAGCTTACTTAGCCAGTGCGAATCGCTGTAGAACAGTAATTGAAGAGTATCCGCGTGCCATTATCAATATGGAAGCTTTGGAACTCATGAAACAGAACTATGCGCTTTTAGGCATGACTCAAAACTATACCGACACTTTAAAAGTGATCGAGCACAATCAGCAATTGATTGAAGAGAAACGTAAAAACACACCAGAAACAGAATCCTGGTGGTCAAAAGCGGGTGACACAATCGGTAATCTATTCGATTAACCGATTTTTTACTCTCACTTTAAAAGCAAAAGGCCGAATTTCAATTCGGCCTTTTGCTTTATTCAACATCGTTTATATCTATTCAGAATAACCACTGGTAATCGGATAACGTCGATCTCGCCCAAAGGCACGATGGGTAATCTTTATACCTGGTGAAGCCTGTCTGCGCTTATATTCATTACGATCAATCATCCGAATTACACGTCTAACTTCGGCTTCATCGTAACCCATCGCGGCAATCTGCTTTGGTGTTTTATCCAGCTTCACATAAGCTTTGATCATCGCATCCAAATCATCATAATCTGGCAACGAATCTTGATCCACTTGGTCAGGCCGCAGCTCAGCCGATGGAGGTCGGGTAATGACACGTTCTGGAATACACTCAGAAAGTGTATTACGGTACTCCGCTAAACGATACACCAAGGTTTTTGGTACATCCTTAAGCGGTGAGAAACCACCGACCATATCACCATATAAGGTTGAATAACCGACTGCCACTTCACTTTTATTGCTGGTTGCCAACACCATTTTCCCGGTCTTATTCGACAACGCCATCAATAAGGTCCCGCGAATACGTGCCTGCAAGTTCTCTTCGGTCACATCAATATCCAAACCTGCAAAATCATCCGCCAAAGCCGCTTCAAATGCGTTATACATCGATTCAATCGGTTTAACACTGTATTTCACACCTAAGGTGTTCGCCTGTTTTTCGGCATCCTCGATACTGATGGCAGCGGTATAGTGAAACGGCATCATGACCGCTTCCACCTTATCCGCACCTAACGCATCAACCGCAATCGCCAAGGTTAAGGCGGAGTCAATGCCGCCAGACAGCCCCAGTAACACACCTGGAAAGCCATTTTTATTGACGTAATCAGATACACCCTGTTTCAGAGCTTGGTAAATACGTGCTTCATCGTGATAAAGCTCGGTCATTTTACCCGGCATCACCACCACAGAACCAGCCTGACATAAAATTTGTACCGGTGTTAAGGAAGTTTCAAATTCCGGTGCTTGAACCATCACATCACCATCGGCATTCATGGCAAATGAACCACCATCAAAGACCAATTCATCTTGGCCGCCGACCTGATTGACATAAATAACTGGCTTTTTCACTTCATCGACACGTCGAGCCACGACATCTAAACGATCTTGATGCTTTTCATAAGAGAATGGAGAAGCGTTTAGGTTTAACAGCACATCTGCACCCGCAGAAACAGCTTGAGTAGCTGGAGAGATCTTCCAAATGTCTTCACAGACTAAGACACCAAATTTAATGCCTCTGTACTCGACTACACACGGTTGATTACCTGCGCAAAAATATCGCTGCTCATCAAACACACTGTAATTAGGTAAGTTTTGCTTCATGTAGCTGGCTTGAATCATGCCATCTTCAATCCACGCTGCCATATTAAAGCGTTCACCTAAGTCATCCATCATCGGATAACCGACCACCAAAACCACATCTTTAACCTGTTCACACAGCGTAGAAAGCGCTTGATTGATTTGCGGATACATGCCATCACGCAACAATAGATCTTCAGGAGGATAACCGGTAATGGTCATCTCTGGGAAAACAACAATCTCTGCACCCTGCTCTAACTTAGCCTCGTTTGCAGCATTGATAATTTTCTCAATATTGCCAGATATATCACCTACTTTAGGATTGATCTGTGCCATTACGACCGTTACATTTTGTGTCATTTTCTGCCTATTCGGTTTTTCTTATTTTTAGGTGATGAATCAGGATTAACCAAGTAGCTTTTTCATTGCAGTTCCCATGTCCGCAGGTGAACGAACCACGGTCACACCAGCAGATTCTAAAGCTTCAAATTTAGCCTCTGCTGTTCCTTTACCACCGCTCACAATCGCACCGGCATGCCCCATTCGTTTACCAGCAGGCGCGGTTACACCCGCAATATAAGCAACAACAGGTTTAGTCACATTGGCTTTAATGAACGCCGCAGCATCCTCTTCAGCCTGACCACCAATCTCACCAACCATAATGATCCCTTCAGTTTGCGGATCATCTTGGAACAAAGTTAAACAATCAATAAAGTTCATCCCTTGAATAGGGTCACCACCGATTCCGACACAAGTAGACTGACCTAAGCCATTGGTTGTCGTTTGGTGAACCGCTTCATAGGTTAAGGTTCCAGAACGAGACACCACTCCAACTTTACCTGGTAAATGAATGTGCCCCGGCATAATTCCAATTTTGCAACCATCACCATTGTCACCTGGCGTGATCAGGCCTGGACAGTTTGGACCAATCAGATAGGCATCTGACTTTTCCAATACGGCACGGACTTTTAGCATATCAGCAACCGGAATACCTTCGGTAATACAGGTAATCACTTTAATGCCTGCGTTAATCGCTTCAATAATTGAGTCTGCAGCAAAAGGGGGTGGTACATAAATCATTGAGGCTTCTGCACCTGCTAGTTCTACTGCTTCACGTACGGTATTAAATACAGGCAGACCTAAATGTGTTTGACCACCTTTACCGGGGGTCACACCACCCACCATATTGGTGCCATAAGCAATCGCTTGCTCAGAGTGGAAAGTTCCTTGTTTACCGGTAAAACCTTGGCAGATTACTTTTGTATCTTTGTTAATTAAAATGCTCATTCTTCTTACTCTCCTGCCACTTCAACAACTTTACGAGCGGCATCTGCCAAACCGTTTGCGGTGATAATACTCAAATCGCTATCCGCCAAAATCTGTCTACCCAATTCCACATTTGTGCCTTCTAAACGCACCACCACTGGGATCGTTAAACCCACTTCTTGAACGGCTTGGATAATCCCTTCCGCAATCAAGTCACAACGCACGATTCCACCGAAGATATTGACTAAAATAGACTTCACCTCTGATGAAGACAGAATCAACTTAAAGGCTTCGGCAACGCGCTCAGGCGTCGCACCGCCGCCCACATCTAAGAAGTTAGCTGGCTCACCACCGTTTAATTTAATCAGATCCATGGTCGCCATCGCTAAACCGGCACCGTTCACCATACAACCGATATCCCCATCTAAAGCGATATAGTTTAGTTGGTGTTCGGACGCTTTGGCTTCACGTTGATCTTCTTGTGAGAAGTCACGCATTTCAACCAGGCCTGGTTGACGATATAAGGCGTTTGAATCAAT